>CAXNFO010000027.1:0-11123 GCA_964201395.1 Limnohabitans sp. | reverse complement strand
GACCTCAAACAAGCCAACCGTTTTCGCCGCATGTGGACGCTGTACCAGCAAAATCTGGACTTGATCCAGGTCGGCGCTTACGAGCGCGGCACCAACCCAGAACTGGACGACGCCATTCGCTTGCACGATCGCATGGTGGCGTTTTTGCAGCAAGACATGCACATCGACCAAGACTACGAAAGCACGCGCACTGAACTGCGCGCATTGTTGGAATCATGAAAGCCCGCGCCGCCTGGCCCTTGTTGGCCCAAAAAGCTGAAGACGCTGTCAACGCCATCTTGGTGGAGTTGGTGGCATCGCGCAAACGCATCGAGCATTTGCAAAACAACCGTGTGCGCATGCTCAATATTTACGAAGACTACAAGCAGCGGGCGGCGCAAGCCCAAGAAAAGCTGCACACCATGTCGCAAACCACCAGCTACCGCCATTACATGCAGCAACTGCAAGAGTTGGTGCAGCGGGTGGACCAGGACATGCAGTTGGCATTTCACGATCAGCAGCAGATCAAGAACAAGTTGCTCAAAGCCGAGCAACACCTGATGCGCATGCAATCTTTGGTGGAGCGTGATGTGCAAGCGATTCGTCACCACAACCGGGTGCAAGACCAAAAGCAAATGGATGCCCTGGGCCTGACGCTGTTCAATTTGCGTTCTTGACCCAGCCCGCTTGCAGCCAGTGCCAGTGGTTTTTTTTAAATGCCCAGGGAATCATCCGCCCGGGTGTTTGCGGGGGTAAAACATCGGCGGTGAGGTGGTCCAGCCACTCACCCTCAGCGCCGATCTGAGCCAGCAGGTGTTGCGCCCATTCGCTGTGTGTGAAGGTGCGCCCGGCATGCACCACGCCGCTGCGGCTGCGCTCAAATGGCAGCGACAGTGCGGCGTTGATGGCGGGGGGGGTGGGCCGAACCGCGCCAGAGTACGCGTCGTGCACGCTGCCCCAGGGGTGGCCGCGCAGGTCGTGGTGCAGTTGGCGCAAGCGTTCTTGTGCCACTTCGGTGTCGCCAAAGCGATAACGCAGTTGGCCCAGCAGGTTGTCAAACCACACGCAGGCCTGCGGGTGCTGGCCGAGCAAAGCAGGTAAATGGGCGATGGCGTCATGCCGGTGGTAGTGCAGCGCCACGCCGTGGGCGCGCAAATGTTTGGCGTGTCGGGCGCGAAACCAAATGCCCGCCATGGGGTCGATGTCATAGGCATCAATGCGCTCAAAGCGCTGCAAGAAGCTGGGCGGCATCATCCAACCCGCGCTGGCGCCAATCAGCAGCAAATGGCGCCGCTGGGGGTGGATGCCTTCCAAATAAGCGGACAAGGCCTGCACCGTGGGTTGCCAGCGCTGGCGCGATTGGTGGGCATGCAAGTGCCAGTTCAAGCCGCCCGTGCCGCCCGCGTGCCAAGCTTCGCTCAGCCAAGTCCACCAAGGCGTGCTGGGCTCAGTGGGCACACACCGCCTTCAGGATGTTGGCCATGGGGGTGCTCGGTGGCACACCCATCCAGTCTTGGAACACGCCTTCACTGGTCAGCACCTCACCGCTGAGCCTGGCACCGCTGTGAAATGACACCGTCAAGGCCCGCACCCGTTTGTCTTTGCAGTCGAATTCCATTTGCGCCCGGGTCGATTTGAAGCTTTGGCCTTGTTTGTTTTTTTGCGGGTCGCGGTAATCGAGCATGGTCCAGGCCTTTCGCCGATCACCTTGGTGCTCAATTGCGGATACATCGTAGTAATAAATGCCCAAATCATGCAGGCCTGCGGAGCTCCATTGCGCGGCATGAGACAAGGCGGCGCAGAGCAAGAGGGGCCATACGGCAAGTCGACTGGAACGGTTCATGCTTAGATGATAACGCTGGACCTGTCGTGTCAAAAAATTGGCACGCGAGTTGAATCATTTGGTATTCATCAAAAAACTTTTTATCTGGATGCTCAACAATGCAAGCCGTCGATTGGTTTCAATATGCTTTCGGTGCCGTCGTGGTTTTGGCCACTTTGGGTGCTGTGTTGTGGGTGTTGGTGCGGCGCAAGAATGCGTTTGCGCCCAAAGCCGAGGGCCGCAAGATCAAACTGCTTGAGACCATGCCTTTGAGCCTCAAAAACAAACTGATGCTGGTGCAGGTGGACAACCAAATGGTGTTGCTCAGCGTCAATCCTCAAGACGTCACCACCTTGCATGCTTGGCAACCCCAGGCTGGCCAAGTGTCCACTGCTGCCACCCCCACTGCACCCGCCATCGATTTTCGGTCGGTGATGCAGTCCAACCTGTGAGAGCCCCATGCGCAAAAACACCTTGATAACGGTTTTGCTCTTGGTGGGCTTACTGGTTCTGGCGCCTTGGGCCCAAGCCCAGGGCATCCCCATGCTCAATGTCAGCAACGCCAAAGGCGGTCAGCAATACAGCTTGACCTTGCAGCTCTTGGCCTTGATGACCACGCTGACGCTGCTGCCGTCCATGCTGCTGATGATGACCTCGTTTGTGCGCATCATCATTGTGTTGTCGCTGTTGCGCCAAGCCCTGGGCACCGGCCAGACACCACCCAACATGGTGCTGGTGGGTTTGGCCTTGTTCCTCACCTTGTTCATCATGTCACCGGTGTTTGACAACATTTACCAAAACGCCCTGTTGCCCTACATGAGCGGCAGCATGCCATTTGAAAAGGCTTTGGCTTTGGCCGAAGCGCCGGTGCGCAACTTTATGACGCTGCAAACGCGTGAAGACGACATCACGATGTTCATGCAAATCGCCCAGAAAAAAGAAATCGCCAGTGCGGCCGAAGTGCCTTTCACCACGCTGATGCCGGCCTTCATCACCTCAGAGCTGAAAAGCGCATTCACCATTGGCTTCATGATCTACATCCCGTTTGTGGTGATCGACTTGATCGTGGCCAGCGTGTTGATGTCGATGGGCATGATGATGCTCTCGCCCATGATCATTTCCATGCCCTTCAAACTGATGCTGTTTGTGTTGGTGGATGGATGGACTTTGCTGATGGGTTCATTGGCATCGAGTTTCATTTTTAAATAAGGATCGCACCATGTTGGACACCGCTTTGGTTGTGGATTTGGGGCGCCAAGCCCTGTGGATGACCATGCTCATTTCAGCGCCGATTTTGGGCATTGGCTTGCTCGTCGGTTTGACGGTGGGTATTTTCCAAGCAGCCACCTCGATCAACGAGCAAACCTTGAGCTTCATTCCCAAGTTGGTGGCGATGGCCGTGACCATGGCCGTGGCCGGTGGCTGGATGATCAACACCATGGTGGACTACACCCGGGTGCTGTTTGGTCGCATTCCCACCTTGTTTGGTTGAGCCAGCGCCATGAACCTGGAGATGCTCAACCTGCTGGACAAGTTTTATGCCTTGATCTGGCCGTTGCTGCGCATCACTGCGTTTTTGGCTTTCGCATCCATTTTTTCTATCCGGGCCGTCAACTTGCGCATCCGCATGGTGTTGTCCCTGGCGTTTGCTTTTTTCATTTCGATGCAAATCGACATCCCGGTGATTGACCCCCTCACCGGACCAGGCTTGGCGGAAATTTTCAATCAAGTGTTCATTGGCTTTGCCATGGGCATGATCATGCAAATTGCCACCGCTGGCGTGGTGGTGGCGGGCCAAGTGGTGTCGGGTTCCATGGGTTTGACCATGGCCACCTTGATCGACCCCAACGTGGGCAACGTACCGGTGATTTCGGGTTTGTTCAACGTCTTGGGCACCCTGTTGTTTTTGGCCATGGGTGGCCATTTGATCGTGTTTGGCATTTTGTTGGACTCGTTCACCGTGTTTCCGATTGGCAAAAGCCTGATGACCCAAGATGTCTACGGCAAGATGTTGGCCTGGAGCGCGATGATGTTTTTGGCTTCGGTGTTGATCGCCTTGCCGGTGTTGATGACCTTGTTGTTCGTCAACGTGGGCCTGGGCTTTGTGACCCGTGCGGCCCCCAGTTTGAATATTTTCTCGGTGGGTTTTTCCGCCATGTTGATGGCCGGCTTTGTCATTTTGTGGCTGGCCCTTCCAAGCACCGTGGGCCGGATGAACTGGCTGTGGGTGCAAACCTATGCGCAAATGCGCGCCTTGTTTTTGGGGTGACACATGGCTGACGAGAGCGCAGAAAAAACCGAAGAACCGACAAGCAGGCGACTGGAGAAAGCGCGCAACGAGGGTCAGCTGCCACGCTCCATCGAGTTGCCGGTGGCAGCGATGTCCTTGGGCGCAGTGGGATTTTTCAGCCTCATGGGTGGCTGGCTGTTCAATGGCATGAGCCAGTTGTTTGTGTCCCAGTTGGAGTTTGACCGCAAGATCACCGACAAGGCGGAATTATTGCCCGGGCTGTTTGCACAGGCGGTGATCGATGCCTTTTTGCTGATTTTGCCCATCATGTTGATGATGTATTTCATTGCCATTGTCTCAACTGTTTTGTCGGGCGGCATGGTGTTCTCCATGGGCATGTTGGCACCCAAATTCAGCAAGCTCAACCCCTTGAGTGGTTTGAAGCGTATTTTTGGCACCAAGGCATTGATCGAGTTGGTCAAAGCGATCGTTAAGTTTGTGGTGGTGGGGGGAATTTTGTTGCTGCAGGTCAGCAACCACATGGACGAGTTGCTCAGCCTGGCCAACATGGATTTGAGCCAGGCCATGGCGATTGCCGGCAAGTTGATTGTGGACGCCTGTTTTTGGTTGGCCATGGGCTTGGTGTTGATTGCCTTGGCCGATGTGCCCATTCAGCAATACCAAGTGCATAAAAAGCTCATGATGTCGCGCCAAGAGGTTCGCGACGAGATGAAAGATTCTGAAGGTCGCCCCGAGGTCAAGCAAAAAATCAAACAACGCCAACGCGAAATGGCCAACAACAAAATGATGGCCAAGGTGAAGGACGCCGATGTGGTGATCACCAACCCGCAGCACTTTGCGGTGGCTTTGTCGTACGACCCCAATGGCGAAGGCGCACCGATTTTGCTGGCCAAGGGCAGCGATGAGATGGCGCGGCGCATTCGTGAGGAAGCGCAGGCCCATGCGGTGGAATTGTTCCCAGCGCCTGAGCTGGCCCGTGCCTTGTACTTCACCACCCAAGTCGATGAGCCCATTCCCGAGGGCCTGTACCACGCGGTGGCCCAAGTGATTGCTTATGTGTTCAGCTTGAACCAGTCTTACGCCGCTGGTGAGGGCGTGTTGAAGCCAGTCCCCGTTGTGCCCGAGAATATGCGCTTCGACAGCAACGGTTTGCCAGTTTGATGGGATGGATGGCCAAATGAGCAGTGTGTACCAAAGCCCGGGCGACAAGATGCGCTATGAGATCTTGGTCAAGTCCCTCATCGAGGGGCGCTTGAACTTGGCCGTGCTCAGTGCCAGCGACCTGACGCTGGACCATTACGCCAACGCCATCCACGACGATTTGCGCGCCCGTGGTGAGCGCATGGTGGAGTTTTGCTTTTCAGCCGACTCGGCCAAATTGGTCGAAATGTTCAACGGCATTTTGTCCGAGCTCACGGTGTCGCAAGCCCGCGACAAGCAGGTCAAGAGCGCACCCAAGCGCTATTTGATTTTTCGCGACATCATGGCCATGCAAGAGTTTGAATTGCAATTGCTGGCCCGTTTGGTCAATAGCTTTCCGGCCAGCAACATCAATGTGGTGCTGCTGGTCAATGCCAGCGCATCGCACACCAGCAAACTGCAAACCTTTGGCAAAAACCTGCTGACTTGGGAGGTCGAGGCCGAGCCCGGTCAAGTCAAAGCCCAAGCACCCGAGCCGCGCGGTTGGGCCAAAAGCGCTGAGCGTGAGCCCTGGCTGGCCCCTGCAGACACAGCCCCGGCCCCCGCACAGAAAACCGCAAGCCCCGCTGCGGCACCAGCAGCCGCTGTCGCCGCGCGCAAAGAGGACACCGCATTGCCCCCCGATCTGGGCAACCTGTCACCCAAAGAGATGGCCGCCGAAGGCGAGGCACCCGATCCCTGGGTGCCCGCTCCTCCATCACCACCGCGCAAAGGCCTGGTGTGGGTGTTGGTGGTCGTGCTGGTTTCCTTGGGGGCGTTTGGCTTCATGTACAGCGACATGCTGCTGCAAGAACTGACCGCCTTGAACAACTACATCAACCGAACGCCGGCACCGGTGGTGGCACCTGCCGCACCAGCGGCCAGCGTGGGCATGGCCACCTCGGTGCCCGCGCCGCCCATCAACCCCACAGAATCCTTGGGCGATAAGGAAGAGATCATCGACACCAAGCAGGCCGCCCCCACCGAGGCGGCCCCCGCGGTGGCCCCCCTGCCAGTGCCGCCACCAGCCGCACCAACGCCGGCAACCGTGGCCGCCGAGGCCAAAGCAGAGGCGATCAAAACGGCCAATGAGGTGACAAAAGCCAAAGCCGATGCCACCAAATCGGGTGCCAGCGACAAGGCAGCTGCAGCCACGCAGGGCAGCTCCCAAGACGGTGTCAACTGGGCCCGCCAACTGCCAGAAAAGAGTTTTGTGTTGCAACACGCGGCTTTCGACTCGTTGGACGAGGCCATGGCCGCGCAAAGCAAATCCCCTGCTTTGTCCACCGCCTTGCTGCTCATGGCCAGCAAGAAAAACGGTGCCAAGTATTTCATCATCGTCACGGGCCCCTATGAAAACCGGCTGGCTGCCGAGGGCGCCATGAAAGCCGAGCCCGCATTTGCCAAGTCTTGGATGCGATCTGCACAATCGGTCAAGCAGCAGTACGCTGCCCTTTGACACCCCACACAGGAGCCGTCCATGGGAGAAGAAATTTTTGGCGATAAATCTCCACACCAAGTCAGTGTGTCAGAGGGGTCGGGCAATGCCGCGAGTTCGCGCAACCGATCGGGCAAGTTCAAAGCCGATACCTCCCGCCGCATCAATCTGGACGGGGAGGAGGGCGAATTGGTCTCACGCCAGATCAGCAGCGATGGTGAAACCCGGGTGGCTGGCGGCTTGGGTCAGCACGACCCCGCTGCCTTGGTGCCCTCCCTTGCGCGTGGCGATTCGCTGACTGTGCCCACGGCCACAGACCAGGCCAGCGATGGCCCTGTGCAATTGCGCGGCGGATTGACCGATCGTCTGCAAGCCGTGAGCGAAGGCACCGCAGTTGAAAACCGCCAAGCCCTTCCCGGCGGTGAAGACGAGGTGGCGCAACGCATCCGCATCGAAGCGCAGGCGGCCAAAGACAATGTGCAGGCCGTGCCCGAGTCCGACGCTGCTGCGCCCAACTTGGCGCGATTGCCCGCCCAAGTGGATGCGCAAAATCGGGTTTCTTTGCCCGCCACTGACGCTGGCGATGCCAGCAAGGGCCCCATCATCCAGGCCGATGCATCTCAGCGTGGCCCATCTGTGGCCAGCACGGGTTCAGCACCCGCAAGCGGCCCGTACATTGAGCCGTCCAACTATCCGCACGCCGCTCAGCAAGCAAAGCCCGACCCCACCGACCAGCGCGACGGCCTGACTTCAGCCGGGCAAAGTGACAACAAGGTGCCGGTGGACAGCGCTGGTATGGCCGATCGGCATGTGCCTTTGCCCGGGGAGGGCAGCCTCGCCGCCAACCGACAAAAGGCAGATGCCCCAGCCTTGCAAGACCACCGGGAGCCGGTGGCGGGCGAGGTGACGACCGCCAATGTGCAGCATTTGCCCCCAACGGACAGCCCTTTGGCGCAGGCCGATTTAGGCCATGCACAGCCCGAAGAGGGCCCAGAAAATACCGAAAACAATGGCGAAATAGAAGCGTTGGCACCCACTCACTTGGACGGTGAGGCTGAGCCTGCGATGGCCGAGGTGGGGCAAGAAAGCCCGCCAGCGCCTCAAGCCGTGACGCTTCAGGCCGATCTATGGCGTGAGGGGTTTCGTGGCCGGGTGGCCCAGATCAGGGAGCAAGTGGCCCTGATCCATGCAAACCTCGACAAGCTCGAAAAGTAAAAAACGGAACAACACATGTCGGACGAGACCAAGGGCCAAGATACTGAGCCCACACTGCAAGACCCAGACGCTGCTGATGCCGCGTCTGAGCACGGTCACGCCAGTCATCTCGACGACGTGGCTGCTGAAGTCCAGGCCGCTTCCGAGGCATTGGCCGAGTTGTCGGGCAAACCGCTGGACGCCGATGAGGTGGCGCGCCAACTCGAGGACATCACCACTGTGGTGTTGAACTCGGCCGAGGTGTCCACCCGTTCTGCCTCGGTGGCCGCCAGCATTGGGCATCAATTGCGTGCGGTCAGTGACACCATCACCAATAACAACAAGCGCAGCATCCTGCATTCGCGTGTCGTCATGGTGGTGTTCATGGTTTTTGTGGCGATGGCGGTGGGAACCTTCTTTGCCATCTCCACCCGCATGCAGCAAAACATCCGCCAGCTCGACACCATCACCACCGCTGCGGCCAAACGGGTCATCGAACTCGATGCAGCCATCAGCTACTCTGTGGACTCGACCAAGCGTCAACAAGAGTTGCAAGACAAGCAAGCCGAATTCACCGAAAGCCAGACCAAGATCACGGCGCGGCTCGACGAGATGAGCAAAGCGGTGTTGTCATTGCCCCAATCGGTGGCCGAACAAAACACCAAGGCCAGCGACGCCAAAACGGCAGCCCTGGAGAAAAAGCTGCAAAGCCTGGAGACCAAGCTGCAAAGCCTGGTGGACAAACCTGCGCCCAGCATCGGCCCGAGCCAGCAAGCGCTGATGGCAGACAAGCAAGCCCTGACCACCGAAAAGCAAAACTTGGCCGCTGAAAATCAAAGGCTGAAAAAAGAAATCGACAACTTGACCACCAAGTTGCGCGAAAAGCCGCCGGCGCCCAAACCCGCTGTGGCCGAACCCAAGCCCGCGCCGCCCAAGCCGCCTGCACCCAGACCCGCGCCCAAGGTGGAGGCTGTGCCAGAACCCAAGCCCGCGCTGGCGCCAGCACCAGCACCCGTGGCCGTGGCACCAGAACCGCGCCCTGTGGTCCCAGCGCTGCCGCAAACCCCGCCCCGCGATCGGCCCATCCAGTACCCGCGACCGGCCGATTGATCGGTCTCAGGCAAAGCGCGATGCGCTGGCCAAGGGGTAATTGTTAAAGGGCGCTGGCAAAGCGCCGGCATCTTCCAGCAAAGCATTCGCTGGCAATTGGGTGAACAAATCCGACAAAGGCTTTGACTCGGTATCGCTCACACGGCGCATGATGTGGCGCAGTGCCAAATCTTGCGGTTGGTGCAGGCCTGCAGCCTCCAGCAGTTCTTTCAGGGCCTCCAGCGTGTGGTGGTGAAAGTGCAGCACACGTTGTGCTTTGTCGGGCACCACCAGAGCGATTTGTCGTTTCGGGTCTTGGGTGGTCACACCTGTGGGGCAGTTGCCCGTGTGGCAAGTTTGCGCCTGAATGCAGCCCAGGGCAAACATGAAGCCACGTGCGCTGTTGCACCAATCAGCTCCCAAAGCCAGGGTGCGCGCCACATCAAAAGCGCTGATGATTTTGCCGCTGGCCCCCAAGCGAATGTGCTCGCGCAAGCCCACCCCCACCAGCGTGTTGTGCACCAAGCGCAGGCCTTCTTGCATGGGTGTGCCCATGTGGTCCGAAAACTCCAAGGGTGCAGCACCGGTGCCACCTTCGGCCCCGTCGATGACGATGAAGTCAGGGCGGATACCGGTGTGCAGCATGGCATGCACGATGCCAAACCATTCCCAGGGGTGGCCAATGCAAAGCTTCATGCCCACCGGTTTGCCTTGCGACAAGGTGCGCAGCTCTTGCACAAAAGCCATCAACTCGAGTGGTGTTGAAAACCGGCTGTGGGCGGCGGGGGAGACGCAATCCACGCCCTCGGGCACGCCACGGGCTTGGGCGATTTCGGGGGTCACCTTGGGGCCGGGCAGCACACCGCCATGGCCGGGCTTGGCCCCTTGGCTGAGTTTGATCTCCACCATCTTGACCTGCGGGTCGCGGGCTTGGGCGGCAAATTTTTCGGGGTCGAAGTTGCCTTGAGCATCGCGGCAACCGAAATAACCTGAGCCAATTTCCCAAATCAAATCACCGCCGTGCAAGCGGTGGTGGCTGGAGATGGAACCCTCGCCGGTGTCATGGGCAAAGCCGCCCAGCTTGGCGCCTTGGTTCAAGGCCATGATGGCATTGGCACTCAAAGCGCCAAAGCTCATGGCCGACACATTGAACAGGCTCATGGAATAAGGCTGGGTGCATTGGTTGCCACCCACCGCAACGCGAAAGTCATGGCTCTCAATTTGGCTGGGGGCGATGGAGTGGGTCAGCCACTCATAGCCCAAGGCGCGCAGATCGAGTTGGGTGCCAAAAGGCCGTTTGTCCGACTGCCCCTTGGCCCGTGCATAAACCAAAGAGCGCTGCGCACGGGAAAAGGGCGCCGCGTCGGTTTCGCTTTCTAAAAAATACTGTCGAATTTCGGGCCGGATGTACTCCAACATGAAGCGCAAGTGGCCAATGATGGGGTAGTTGCGCAACACGGCATGGTGTTGCTGTTTCAGGTCATACGCCCCAATGGCCGTGAGCGCGCCAAAAAAAAGCAACCACAACACATGCCCTGCCCCGGCAAAGACCATCAAAGCCGACAGGCTAAAGCCCGCCATGGCGACCAAAAAAGCCGTGTAGCGGACGGGATAAATTTGATTCAGGCGATCAAGCATGGGTGATTCCGCCCAATGCGGGCGTCCTATTCTGGGGGGTGTTGCAAGCGGGTGGCCAAGCGATTTTGCGCCAAAGTCGAGACCTCGCTGCGCAAGCGCGCTTGCACCAGTTGGTGATCGGCGATGCGTTGCACGACATGCAAGTCATTCAAGATGGTGCTGCGCAAGCCCAACAACTGGGCTTCAATGGCGGCCAGTTCCTCGCGCAGGCGCTTTTGCTCGCGCATGCCTTGGTTCAGTTGGGCCACTTCTGCGGCAATGTGCTGCCAGTGCTGGGTCAACTCATCGGAGGGCGGTGTGTGCAATTGCTCGAGCAACTCGCCCAGCAAGGGGTCGCGCAGGCCCTCGCCCAAATGGCTGTCAGGCAGGGGTGCAGGTGGATCTTGGTGTGCCGTCTGTTGCAGGCCCTCTGTGGGCAGTGGCTCCAACTCGTCCATCACAGGTTCCAGGTTGGGTGCCAACCCAGACCCAGTCGGGGCCACATCTTGGCCGGGCGTGACCCAGCCTTGGTCAGGGATGTATTGCTTGAGCCC
>CAXNFO010000026.1:0-11444 GCA_964201395.1 Limnohabitans sp. | reverse complement strand
ATGACCACATCGGTGTCTTCCAGCAAATGGTGCTCTTTCAAAAGCTTGACGGTTTGCCCCACCACATAGCCGCCGCAGCCGGTGCCAGCGGGTGGGCCACCGGCCTCGACGCACATCACACCGTTGTAGCCTTGAAACACAAAGTCTTCTACGCGCAGCTCTTCGGCATGAAAGTCCACGGTTTCGAGCACATCAATCACTGTGGGCAGCATTTTTTTGGTGAGCGTGAACGTGCTGTCGTGCTTGGGGTCACAACCAATTTGCAGCACCCGCTTGCCCAGTCTGGAAAAGGCGGCCGACAGGTTGGAGGAGGTGGTGCTTTTGCCAATGCCGCCTTTGCCATAAATGGCAAACACTTTGGCATTGCCAATCTTCACACTGGGGTCGAGCTGCACTTGCACGCTGCCCTCGCCGTCGGGGCGTCCGCCGCGTTTGATTTGGCTGACGGGGATGGTGGCGGTTTCGGTCATGCGGGGGCTCCTTCTTGTATGCCTTCCAGGCGGTCTTCCAGCTCTTCGCCAGCACGGCGCAGGGCTTGTCGTGTTTCGGCATCGGGTTGCCAGTAGTTGCGTTCAAAGGCTTCGATCAGGCGGTTGGCCACCCGCGCCGAAGCCGTGGGGTTGAGCTTGGCCAACCGCTCGCGCATTTGCGGGTCGAGCATGAAGGTTTCGGTCAGTTGTTTGTAGACCCAGGGCTGGACTTGCCCGGTGGTGGCCGACCAGCCCATGGCATTGGTGACATGGACTTCAATTTGGCGCACGCCTTCGTAGCCCGACTCCAACATGCCCTCGTACCACTTGGGGTTGAGCATGCGGGTGCGGGTTTCCAGCGCCACTTGTTCGTGCAAGGAACGCACGGTACCGTCGCCCTTGGTTTGGTCGCCGATGTAGACCGGTGGGGTTTTGCCGCCCTTGGCCACTTTGACCGCTTGGGTGATGCCGCCCAGGGTGTCGAAGTAGTTGTCCACGGTGGTGACACCCAACTCCAGCGACTCCAGGTTTTGGTAGGTCAGCTCTACATGGCTGAGCACGCTTTGCATCAAGGCGGTGCGCGCTTCGGCGCGGCCATCGCGGCCATAGGCAAAGCCCTTGCGGCGGGTGTAGGTGTCGGCCAGTTCGCCCTCGTCGGTCCACTGGCTGCTTTCCACCAGGTTGTTGACGTTGGAGCCATAGGCCCCTTCGGCATTGCCGTACACGCGCAAGGCAGCGATCTCCAAAGTGCAGCCGTGCTCTTGCTGGTAGGCCAGGGCATGGCGGCGGATGGGGTTCATCTCCAGCGGCTCGTCTTCGGCGGCAGCGGCCAAATAGGCGGCTTCGGCGAGCAGGCGAATTTGCAGGGGCATCAGGTCGCGGAAGATGCCCGACAAGGTGATCACCACATCGACCCGGGGGCGACCCAGTTCGCTCAAGGGGATCAGGGTGGCACCGGCGATGCGACCGTAGCTGTCAAAGCGCGGCAAAGCGCCCATCAGCGCCAAGGCTTGGCCAATTGGCGCGCCTTCGCTTTTGAGGTTGTCGCTGCCCCACAACACCATGGCGATGGAGGCGGGCAAGGCGTTGCCGTCTTCGATGTAACGATCCAACAAGCGCTGCGCTTGCTTGGCCCCGTCTTTGACGGCAAAGGCGCTGGGGATGCGGAATGGGTCAAAGCCATGCAGGTTGCGCCCGGTGGGCAGGACCTCCGGGGTGCGCAGCACATCGCCACCCGGAGCGGGGCGCACAAAGCGGCCATCCAAGGCGTGCAAGATCGCCTTGACCTCGGTTTCTTGGCCCATCAGGTGGTTGGCTTCGATCAGTTTTTTCACCATGGCCAGGTGGCCTTCTTCGCGCGGCAGTTGCGACAGTTGCAACACCTTTTCCGCACTGTGGCCTTGGACCAAGGCTTGGGCGGATTCGCGGCTCAGGGTTTGGCCGTGACCGGCGTCGGCCATCGACACCAACAAATCCATGCGCTCGGCCTCGGAGGGCGCGCGCCCGGTCACATGCAGGCCGTGGGGAATGAGGGTGTATTCCAACTCCAGCAATTGCTCGGCCAGCACCGCCACGCGGGCGTCGATGGCTGCGGGCGTGTCTGGGTTCCACAGGGGTTCGGCGTCGGCCAAATCCAACTCGGCGGCTTGCGACTGCAGCATCAGCGCCAATTCGGGGCGCTCTGACGCGCCGGGCTCCAGGCCGCGCCAGCGGTCGATGGAGGATTTGAGTTCGGTCAAGCCTTTGTACAAACCCGCTTGCGACACCGGTGGTGTGAGGTAGGAGATCAAGGTGGCGCCACTGCGGCGCTTGGCAATCGCCCCTTCGGAGGGGTTGTTCGATGCATACAGGTAGATGTTGGGCAGGTCGTGGATCAAGCGGTCGGGCCAGCAACTGCCCGACATGCCGGTTTGTTTGCCCGGCATGAACTCGAGCGCGCCGTGGGTGCCAAAGTGCAGCACGGCATGGGCTTGGAAGTCTTCGCGCAGATAACGGTAAAAGGCCGAGAAAGCGTGCGTGGGGGCCAAGCCCTTTTGGAACAACAAGCGCATCGGGTCGCCTTCGTAGCCAAAAGAGGGCTGCACACACACCAGCACATGGCCCCATAGCTTGCCCAGCACAAAAATCGATTGACCGTTGCTGAGTTGTCGGCCTGGTGCGGGACCCCATTGGGCCTCGATCTCTGACAGCCAAGGCTCGCGCCGCACATGGTCTTCGGCGGCGATCAGGTGGTGCACATTGGCGTCGGCCCCGTATTGGGCCGCGTTGCCGTGCAGCAAGCTGTTGCGCAAGTCATCGACGTTGGCGGGCATGTCCACGGTGTAGCCTTGCGCTTTCATAGCGGCCAAGGTGTGGAAGATGGACTCGAACACGCTCAAATAGGCGGCGCTGCCGATGTTGCCCGCATTCGGCGGGAAGTTGAACACCACCAGCGCCAGCTTGCGCTGGGCGCGCTCGCTGCGGCGCAAGGCCACCATTTTGCTCACCCGCGCGGCCAGCATGGTGGCGCGTTCGGGGCAGGAGGCCATGTCTTGGCTGCGGTCTTGGTCGGTGAAGGTGCAGGCATGGTGGCACCCTGCACAGGTCACGCCGGCGCTGCCTGGGCGGCCGCCAAACACCATGGGGGCGACCGAGCCGTCGAGCTCGGGGATGGCCACCATGATGGTGCTCTCAACCGGCAGCAGGCCGCGCTCGGAGCTGCCCCATTCGGTGAGGGTTTGGAACTCGACGGGCTGCGCCGCAATGTAGGGCACGTCGAGTTTGGCCAGCACTTCCTCTGCGGCTTTGGAATCGTTGTAGGCGGGACCGCCCACCAGAGAAAAACCAGTGAGCGAAATCAGCGCATCGATCGTGGGGCGGTCATTTTTAAAGAAGTATTCGTCGATGGCCGGTCGGCTGTCCAGGCCCGATGCAAAGCAGGGGATGACGCGCAATCCGCGTGCTTCGAGTGCAGCGATCACGCCGTCGTAGTGACCAGCGTTGTTGGACAACAGGTACGAGCGCAGCACCAACAAGCCCACCGTGCCCTTGACCGGACCTTGGGCAGGGGCGGGCAACTCACTGGCGTCTTCGCTGAAGCGGCCTTTCAGGCGCGGGTGGTAGACGCCCATTTCCGGGTATTCAATCGGCGCCTGGGGCTTGAGCAAGCCGCGCAGGTGTTTGCGCTCGCCGCTGGCGCCGCGATCGACCACATGGCGGATCAGGTTGAGCACATTGGCATCGGAGCCGCCCAGCCAGTATTGCAAGGTCATGAAATAGGCGCGCACATCTTGCGCTGTGCCGGGGATGAAGCGCAGCATTTGCGGAATGCGGCGCAGCATCTTGAGTTGGGCAGCGCCACCGGTGCTGTTCTTTTCTTTTTTGCCGCGCAGCTTTTTCAGCAAGGCCATGGGGCCGCTGGCCGGCTTGCCCATGTCAAAGTTGCCCAGGCGCGTCAACTGCACCACCTCGGTGGCCGAGGCCATGCAAATCATGGCGTCACAGCCATCGCGGCGCTCGCGCAGGGCGGGCAAGATGGGCAAAAAGTGGTCTTCCAAAAACAGCATGCCCGCCACGATGATGTGGGCTTGGGCAATGTCGGCTTTGCAGCGCTCGATGGCGGCTTCGTTGTTGGCAAATTCGGACGCGGCGTGCAAGGACAGGTGCAGGCCGGGCATTTCGCGCGCCAGGCTGTGGCGCGCACGCTCGGTGGCACTGGCCAAATGCGTGTCCATGGTGACGATGGTCACCCGCACCGGTGTGTGGCCACCCTGGGTCACGGCGTCAGCGGCTGAAATGGGCTTTGGCATCGTAGAGGGTCTCCACTGTGATCGTCGCCAGGCCTTGCTCGCGGGCAAAGCGTTCGGTGTTGCGGCGGGCTTTGCCGCGCACAAAAAAGGGAATCTTGTTGAGCTCTTTTTCAGCGTCCAAGGTCCAGCCGCCTGGGCCGCTGGCGGGACTGGCCGTGGCCGTGGCGGGTGCGCTGGGCGCTTCGATGGTGATGGGCTCGGCGCTGGCGGCGGTGGCTTGCAGCGTGGGGCTGGGGCGGGTCGAGCCCAGGTGCGAAGGCGCAGCGCCTTCTTTGAATTCGAAGTCTTCGCGGAACATGCCCAAAAGGTGCTCTTCCAGGCCCATCATCAGCGGGTGCACCCAGGTATCAAACAACACATTGGCACCTTCAAAGCCCATTTGGGGCGCGTAGCGGGCGGGGAAGTCTTGCACATGGATGGGCGCGGAGATGACGGCGCAGGGGATGCCATGGCGTTTGGCAATGTGGCGCTCCATTTGCGTGCCCAAAATCAACTCCGGCTGGAGCTCGGTGATTTGTGTCTCGACCGCCAAGTAGTCGTCGCTGATCAGCGCTTCCACCCCGTAGAGCTTGGCCGCGTCGCGCACCTCGCGGGCAAATTCGCGGCTGTAGGTACCCAGGCCCACCACCTCAAAGCCCATTTCCTGGCTGGCCACACGCGCTGCGGCGATGGCGTGGGATGCGTCGCCAAACACATACACGCGCTTGCCGGTGAGGTAGGTGGAGTCCACCGAGCGGGCGTACCACGGGGCATGGGCGCGCTCGGGTGTGGACACATCGACGGTCAAACCCGCCAAGGTCTGCACCTCGGCAATGAAGTCGTGTGTGGCCCCCATGCCAATCGGCACGGTGCGGGTGAAGGGCTGTTGGTGTTGGCGCTGCAACCATTGGGCGGTGGTGTTGGCGACTTCGGGGTAAAGCACCACGTTGAAGTCGGCTTCGCCCAAGCGGGCGATGTCGGCCACGCAGGCGTTGAGAGGTGCGACCACATGCACCTGCACGCCCAGGCTTTCAATCAAGCGGGTGATTTCGATCACATCGTCGCGGTGGCGAAAGCCCATGGCGGTGGGGCCCAAGATGTTGCAGCGTGCGGGCCGGCTGCCGTCCAACGGTGTGCGCGGTGTGGTGGCGGTGGCCAAGCGGCGGGTGAGGTGATAAAAGGTTTCGGACGCGCCAAAATTTTCTTTGCGCTGGTAGGCGGGCAACTCCAGGGGCACCACCGGCACTGGCAGGTTCAGCGCCAGGGCCAAGCCACCCGGGTCGTCTTGGATCAGTTCGGCGGTGCACGAGGACCCCACCAGCATGGCTTTGGGGGCAAAGCGTTCAAACGCGTCACGGGCAGCGGTTTTGAACAGCTCGGCGGTGTCGCCACCCAGATCGCGCGCTTGGAAGGTGGTGTAGGTCACCGGTGGGCGGCGCGGCAAGCGCTCGATCATGGTGAACAACAAATCGGCATAGGTGTCGCCCTGGGGCGCGTGCAGTACATAGTGCACATCGCGCATGGCGGTGGCGATGCGCATGGCCCCAATGTGGGGCGGGCCTTCGTATGTCCAGAGGGTGAGTTGCATGGTTGCGTGCCTCAGGCCACCAGCTTCAAGCGGCGGGTCAGCGGGCGGCTGAACAAGCCGGCCAAGTCGCCCGCTTGTTCGTAGCCCTGAATAGGGGTGAAGACCAATTCAATGGCCCATTTGGTGGTCAGGCCTTGGGCCTCCAAGGGGTTGGCCAGGCCCAGGCCACACACCACCATATCGGGTTGGTCGGCCAGGCAGCGGTCGAGTTGTTTCTCCACGTCTTGGCCTTCGCTCAAGCGGGTGCCCGCCGGCAACCAAGCCAGCTCGGCGGCCATGTGGTTGCGGTGCAAGTAAGGGGTGCCAACTTCAACCAATTCCATGCCCAGCTCGCGGTGCAGAAACCGTGCTAGCGGGATTTCGAGTTGTGAGTCGGGGAAGAAAAATATGCGCTTGCCTTGCAGCAGCGTGCGCTGGCGCGACAGAGCTTGCTCGGCGCGTTGGCGCGGGGCGCGGATGACTTGTTCGAACAACACCGGGTCCACGCCAAAAGCCGTGGCCGCGGCCTGCAACCAGGCCGTCGTGCCTTCGGCACCGAGGGGAAAGGGTGCGCCCAGGTGCTGCGCGCCCATGGACTCCAGAGCGCGGGCGGTATCGGCCAAAAAGGGTTGGGCCAGCAAAAAACGGGTGCCTGGGCCGACGGCGGGCAATTGGGTGCTGCGCCGGGGCGGGAAAAAGTCCACCGCCACGCCCATGGCCTTGAGCAGTTGGCCGAGTTGGTCCTCCACCACATCGGCCAAGGTGCCCACCACCAATAAGCGCATTGCGCCGTCGCTGCGCTGGGGCAGGGTGGGCGCGAGCGAGGCCAAGCAAGCGTCTTCGCCTTGGGTGAAGGTGGTTTCGATGCCGCTGCCCGAGTAGTTGAGCACCCGCACCGATGGCAAGTATTGGCGGGTCAAGCGCTCGGCGGCGCGCGACAGATCGAGCTTGATGACTTCTGAGGGGCAGGAGCCGACCAAAAATAGCAGTTTGATGTCTGGGCGGCGTTGCAGCAGTTGGCCCACCACTTTGTCGAGTTCATCGTTGCAGTCGGCCAAGCCGGCCAAGTCGCGCTCGTCGATGATGGCGGTGCCAAAGCGCGGCTCGGCAAAAATCATCACGCCCGCAGCAGACTGAATCAGGTGGGCACAGGTGCGTGAGCCGACCACCAAAAAGAAAGCGTCTTGGATTTTGCGGTGCAGCCAAATGATGCCGGTCAGGCCGCAAAACACCTCGCGCTGGCCGCGCTCGATCAGCACCGGCGCATCTTGGCAGCCGGTGGCGTTCTCGCTGCGAATGGGGATCACGCTGCTCATGCGCTTGCTCCTGCGCCGACCATGCCGGCGCCACTGAAGTTTTGTTTTTCACGCGCTTGTTGCAAGCGTGCGGCGCGCAACTTCCAAATGAATTGACCGGCGTTGATGCAGTAGGTGAAGTAAGCCAGCAAGGCCACGCTCAGTTGCTGTTGCAGGCTCATGTTTTGGTTCCACCAACCAAACAAATACAAGGTGTGCAGCGCCAACACCAGCATGCTGAAGATGTCTTCCCACAGAAAGGCTGGGGCAAACAGGTATTGGCCAAACACCACTTTTTCCCAAATGCAACCGGTGATCATGATGGTGTACAAAGTCAGTGTTTTGATCACCACCGACCACAGCGCCCATTGCTCACCTTCGCCCGTGGCCATGCAGCGCAGCACCAACACCAGGCTGACCAAGAACACCAAAAACTGAATCGGTGCCAACACCCCTTGCACCCACGTCCAGGCCGTGGCATCGCGTCGGGCGCGTTGCTCGGGCGTGTAAAGGGCGGGTGGTATTGCCTTGGCGGCAGAACCGGGGTGCGACATGCTTGACCTTGTGACCTATTCGTATGAGGGCACTTTAGGCAATGAATCACAAACTGTCAATTAGAGTTGACGGTATATTTAGTTGACATAACTAGGGTTTCCCCTATAACTGTGTCAAAGTGAAACTTCGGACACTCCAAATTTAAAGCCGACGCGTGTCTTCAGGGATTGACGTCGGGTGGATTTTGTTCTGGTGGAATGGCCTGTGCCTGGGTTGGCGGGGCGGTTTTGTCCAGGGCTTGGACAAAGAAGGTGAGACCCTTGAAAGAGCAGACCTTGGCCATTGACCCGGCCATCACCGATTGGGTGGTGGGAAAGTTGATGCGCGATCACCAGGACTTCGTGGCGCAACAGGCCGAAGCCCTGCGCGGCCACGCCTTGCAATTGGCCCTGGCCTGTTTGCAAGGGCGCGAGCCCACGCGGGCTTGTTTTCAGGCCTGGCTGGCCCAGGGGATGGCCTTGGACACCTTGTACCTGCAAGTGTTGGCGCCGGCGGCCGGTTTGGTAGGGCAGTGGTGGCAATCTGACCAAGTCGACTTTGCCCACGGCACCATGGGCTACAACCACTTGCAAGATCTGTTGATCGAATTCAGCCCGCAGTTCTTGGCCCAAAGCGGCCACAGTGTGGAGCCTGGGCGCCGGGCCTTCATGATCGGCCAACCCCAGGCCCAACACGCCCTGGGCTTGATGATGCTGGCCGAGTTTTTCCGCCGCGATGGCTGGCAAGTCACCAGCGCTTCCAAAATGGGCCGCTTTGAGGCCTTGTCCACCGTGGCCAACGAGGCCTTTGACCTGGTGGCCATATCGGTCAGCACCTCGCGTGATTTGGGCGCTTTGCGCAAACTGATTGCCCAAATGCGCGACAAATCGCTCAATCCGCGCGTGGCCATCATGGTGGGCGGGCCGATGTTGGCCATGCAGCCGGATTTGGCGACCCAATTGGGGGCAGACTTCTCCAGCGGCAGCGCCGAACAAGCCTTGCGCGACGCCGATCAGCAGGTGCGCTTGCGCAAAAACCGCCATGTGCCTCAGCCTTCGCGTTGGGGTGTGACCCATGGATGAAGGCTCTGGCACTCCGGGTTTTGCCCTAGACGAGGGTTGGACGGTGGTACATTTCTGCCGGCAGGCGCATCCATGGCGCTTTAGACAGTGTTTTTTGACAAGCCAGGCTGACAAGAGCCGCAGCTTCCCCCTTTGAGGCCTATGCAAATCCCCTCGCTTTCACCTTTGGAATTGGCCCAGCTGATTGGCGTGAGCGCGGACATGGCCTTGCTGTTGGATCCCGCTGGCGTGGTGCAAGAGGTGTCTTTGTCGCGCAGCGATTGGGCCGCGCTGGACTGCCGCCGCTGGGTGGGCCGGCCATGGGCCGAGACCATGACCGAGGAAAGCCTGCCCAAGTTGGTTGAAATGTTGGCGACACCTGCGGGCGAAGAGTTGCGTTGGCGCCACATCAACCACCCCCCGCGCCTGCCTGGCGAGAAAGATGTGGCCTTGCAATACGTGGCCATGCGCTTGCGCGAGCAGGGCTTGGTTTTGGTGCTGGGGCGCGATATGTCGGTGGTGGCCGGCTTGCAACAGCGCTTGATGGACACCCAACAATCGATGGAGCGCGACTTCATGCGCTTGCGCCACATGGAGGCGCGCTACCGCATCTTGTTTGAAACCTCCAGCGAACCCGTGCTGGTGGCCGATGTGGCCTCGCTGCGGGTGATGGAGGCGAATCCGGCGGCCCAAGCCTGGGTCAAGGACGCTGGCAAGCGCTTGGTCGGCCGCGACATCAACGAATGCTTTGAGCGCCAACACCGCGATGGCGTGCAAGCCCTGTTGCGCATGGCCCAGGCCACGGGGCGGGCCGAAATTGGCCGCGCGCGCTTCATGGGCACCTCGCAAGACTGCACCTTGTCGGTGTCGGTGTTTCGCCAAGAAGGCGGCGCTCAGTTTTTGATCCGTTTGCTGCCCGGCACCGGTGCGCTGACCGATGTTCAACCCGATGCCCAAGCCTGGTTCAGCGAGGCCATGGAGCGTTCGCCCACGGGCTTGTTGATCACCGACCGCCAAGGGGCGGTGGTGGCGGCCAATGCCGAGTTGGTGTCCTTGGTTGGGGCCACCTCGCTGGCGCAGTTGCAGGGTCAGCCCATGGAGCGCTGGTTGAGCCGTGGCAGTGTCGATTGGGGCGTGCTGCAAACCAATATCCGCCAAACTGGCAGCGTGCGCGGTTTTGCCACCGAATTGCGCACCATGGCCGGCACCCAAGTGGCGGTGGAAATTTCAGCCCTCACCCTGACTGGGCCGCAGGCCTTGTATGGGTTTTTTGTCCGGGACGTGGGTCGCCAAGGCTTGCCCGACGCGCCCATCGAGTCGGGCATGGCGGGTTCAGTGGCGCAATTGGCACAACTGGTCGGGCGCATGCCAATGAAAGACATCGTGGGCGAGACCAGCGACATGATTGAGCGAATGTGCATCCAAGCGGCTTTGCAGCTGACCCACAACAACCGCGCTTCGGCCGCTGAAATGCTGGGCTTGTCGCGCCAAAGCCTGTATGTGAAGCTGCGCCGCTTCGACATGGCTGGCAGCGCCGAGGCTGAATAGGCTTGTGCACCCAAAAGGTGCGGCCTGGATGGGCGCAGGCCATGCAGGGCAGAAAAGCAAGTGTCACAATTAAATGACAACATAATCGTAAACCTCAGTTGACAGTTGGGCGGCCAGGGCCAAAAATGGGTCATGTCCCGACCTGCTTTGTCCACCGTTGCTGAGCTGCTCAAGCCGATCACCTGGTTTCCGCCCATGTGGGCTTTTGCCTGTGGTGTGGTGTCATCGGGACAGGCGTTTGCCGACCACTGGGGCTTGATGCTCTGGGGCGTGTTGTTGGCGGGCCCTTTGGTCTGTGCCAGCAGCCAAGCGGTCAATGACTGGTTTGACCGCCATGTGGACGCCATCAACGAGCCGCAGCGGCCCATTCCTTCCGGGCGCATGCCCGGGCGCTGGGGCTGGTACATCGCGCTGCTGTGGACCGGTTTGTCTTTGCTCTGGGCCCTGCCTTTGGGCACTTGGGCGTTTTGGGCCGCAGCCTTGGGATTGGCTTTGGCCTGGGCCTACAGCGCCCCGCCGTTGCGCCTGAAAGAAAACGGCTGGTGGGGCAATGCCGCTTGTGCGCTCAGTTACGAGGGCCTGGCTTGGGTCACCGGTGCGGCGGTGATGTTGGGCGAACAAATCCCCCCGCCTGAAGTGTTGTGCTTGGCCTTGCTCTACAGCCTGGGCGCCCACGGCATCATGACCCTGAATGACTTCAAAGCCATTGAAGGCGACCGGCAAATGGGGGTTCGCTCGTTGCCGGTGCAGTTGGGGCCAGACCAGGCGGCGCGGGTGGCTTGCGCGGTCATGTGGTTGCCCCAAGCGGTGGTGGCGGGCTTGCTGATGCATTGGGGCCAAGTGGGCCATGCCTTGGCAGTGCTGTGCCTGATGTTGGCCCAATTGCCTTTGATGGGCGTGTTTGTGCGCCAACCCGTGGCCAAGGCCTTGATGCTCAGTGGTTTTGGGGTGCCGTTGTTTGTTGCCGGCATGATGGTCAGCGCCTGGGCTGTGCGTTCGGCCCCTGGGGTGGTCGCATGAGCGCGCCCATGGCCTTTGGCTGGTGGCAGGTGTTGCGCTTGGCCCTGGTGCAAGCGTGTTTGGGCTCGGTGGTGGTCATCACCACCTCGACCCTGAACCGTATCATGGTGGTCGAACTCATGCTGCCGGCCTTGTTGCCTGGCATCTTGGTGGGACTGCACTATGCCGTGCAAATGGTGCGC
>CAXNFO010000025.1:0-11498 GCA_964201395.1 Limnohabitans sp. | reverse complement strand
GATGAAATCGGTGCCAAACTGCCCATCGTCAACGGCATTTACACCGACAGCAGCATGGAAGCCCAGCGCTTGGCCAAAATGGCCCATGACGGCGGCGCAGATGCCTTGCTGGTTTTCCCCTCGGGTATTTACACCTTTGGCCAGCGACCGGAAATGGCGATCGAGCATTTCAAGCGTATTGCCGATGTGACCGATTTGCCCCTGATTGCTTTTCAGTACAACCCAGCTGGGGGACAAGGCTACCCCCTGCCCACCTTGCTGCGCATGATCGAGGCCGTTCCCACGATTGAGGCCATCAAGGACTGGTGTGGCAATGCGCAATTGGCCGATCGGCAAATTCGTGCTTTGCAAACCCGACAACCCCCGGTGAATGTTTTGAGCACCCACAGCGCCTGGTTGTTCAGTTCTTTGGTGCTGGGCTGCAATGGCCTGTTGTCGGGCAGCGGCTCGGTCATCGCCGACTTGCAATCACAACTCTTTCAAGCCGTGCAAAACAAAGACTTGGGCCTGGCCCAGCAAATCCACAACCGGATTTATCACACCGCCGAAGTTTTTTACACCGATCCTTTTGTGGACATGCACAACCGCATGAAGGAGGCCTTGGTGTTGCTGGGCAAGTTGCCGCGTGCAGTGGTGCGTCCGCCACTGATGAAAATTCAACCCGATGAAATCGAGCGGATTCGCCAAGCCTTGATCGCTGCTGGATTGCTCAAGGTCTGAGGCGATTTATTTTTTAATCCCATTTCCAACTTAAAAAAGCCATGAAGCTCACTGTTTTGAACCCATGTTTGGTGGGGTATGGATACGCCCGTTTGAAGAATCGCATCCGTTTGGCGCTTTCTTTTTGGGGGCTTGCCAGCGCTTTGTGGATGGGGGGCACGGCGGTTAACGCAGCCATGGCGGCCAGTCCGGTGGCGGGATACCCCAGCCGGGCCTTGACCTTGGTGTGCCCGTTTGCCGTGGGTGGCTCTGCTGACATCATGGCGCGCTTGCTGGCCCAAAAGCTGGGCGAAACCCTCAATGTGCCGGTGGTGGTCGAAAACCGGGCCGGTGCTGGCGGCATGGTGGGCGCCAATTTTGTGGCCAAAGCCAAACCCGATGGACACACCTTGTTGTTGGTCACGGGTGCGTATCCTGCCGCTGCCGCCCTGAGCACCGCACCCACATTCGACCCGCTCAAGGATGTGGCCATGGTGTCTTTGGTGACCGCCTATCCGTTCATCATCAATGTCCCGGCCAATTCTGCTTTCAAAAACTTTTCGGATTTGCTGGCCCATGCCAAGAAAAATCCTGGCGCTCTCAATTACGCCACTTCAGGGGTGGGTTCGATCAGCCATTTGTCGGCTGAATTGATGAACACCATGGCCGGCATTGAAACAGTGCACATTCCCACTAAAGGCGGGAACACGGCTTTGAGTGAAACCCTGGCCGGTCGGGTGGATTTTTTGTTTGAGGCACCCACCCTGTCGCTGCCTTTCATCAAAAGCGGAAAGCTGCGCGCCCTGGCTGCCACAGGGCGTGAGCGCTACAAACCCATGCCAGAGTTGACCCAGGTGAGTGAGGTTCTGCCCGGCTATGAGGTTTACTCGTTCATTGCTTTGGGCGTCACCGGGGGAACGCCCGATGCGGTTGTGCAATACCTCAACGCGGAGATGCGAAAAATAGCGGGCCAAGCGGATGTGGTGCGCCGCTTGGTAGAGCTCGGCGGAGAACCTCAGGCCAACTCCCCAGACGAGATGAACCGCTACGTGGCCAATGAACTGCGCAAGTGGCGCCAAGTGATTGACTCTCGAAAGATTGAGCGGCCATGAGCAGCGGCACCCTGGTTCAGGCTGAGCAGCTTGAAAACTTTGTCCAAGCCTTGTTTGTCCATGCGGGCATGGCCCCTGAGCCAGCGCGAGACGTGGCCAAAGCCCTGCTGTGGGCCGAACTGCGGGGCATCGATACCCATGGCGTGGGGCGCGTGGGTTTTTACCTGAACTTCATCCAAAAAGGGGTGATCAACACACAAGCCACCTGGCAAGTTTTACACGACACCCCCGCGGTGCAGGTGTTTGATGCCAACGCCAGCGCAGGTGCTGTGGCCATGTTCCATGCGGTGACGCAAGCCGCCCTCAAAGCCCGCGCCTTGGGCATCGGCTTGGTGATGGTGCGTGGCACCACCCACACCGGTGCTTTGGGTTGCTTCACCCAAGCCTTGGCCCAACAAGGCATGGTGGGCGTGGCATTGGCGGCCTCTTTGCCCCTGATGGCCTATCACGGCGCCGGCGCAGCAGGGGTATCGACAGCGCCCTTGTCGATTGCCGTCCCTGGCCCCGACGACGAGCCCATCATCTTGGACATGGCATCGGGTGCCATGTCCATGGGGCAACTTCGCTTCGCCAAGCAAAACCAAACGCCCCTGCCGGCTGGATT
Organism: Limnohabitans sp.; assembly: GCA_964201395.1. Taxonomy (GTDB): domain Bacteria; phylum Pseudomonadota; class Gammaproteobacteria; order Burkholderiales; family Burkholderiaceae_C; genus Limnohabitans. The sequence goes on along the minus strand of CAXNFO010000025.1, from coordinate 9,083 downwards.
GGCCTTGGATGCCAATGGTCAACCCACGACAGACCCACAGCAGGCGAGCATCCCGCTGCCTATGGCCGGTCCCAAGGGCTCGGGCTTGGCCTTGATGTTTGAGTTGATGTGCAGCTTGGTGGTGGGCAACCCTATCATCTCCAACTACTTCAGCGACAAACCGGCTGCCCGCAAGCACCGACAAAACGCTTGGTTGTTGGCCGTGGACATTGGCCGGTTTTCGTCTGTGGTCGATTACCAACAAGAAGTGGCACGAACTGTGGCCACACTGCGCGGTCTTGCACCCAGCGATCCCAGCGAAGCGATTCGCATGCCTGGCGAGCGCGGCCAACAATGCCGTGTCCAGCGCGCCATGGAGGGCATTCCCTTGTCTGCAGCCGTCATCAAAGAGCTGAGTGCATGCCCCAGGCCAGAAGGCATGCCCTTGCCTTGGTGACAGGTTTTGATGTGTTGATGTCGCGCACTGGGCAGACCCAGCGCTGAAAAGCCCCCATACTCGCCCGCAGTTGAATGCGGCACGGTTCATCTGCTGTGCAGCCCAAACAGGAGTGTTCATGTCGAATGGTTCGGTCTTAGACCGCTTTTCCCTTCAAGGCAAAACAGCCTTGGTCACGGGCGCCGGGCAGGGCATTGGCAGAGCCATTGCCCAAACTTTGGCCAATGCCGGAGCCCTGGTGGGTTGCCTGGACCGCAACGCCGAAAGCTTGCAAGAGACGGTGGATTTGATCCAACAAGCGCAGGGCATGGCCCTCGCTTTGGTGGCCGATGTTTCTTCACAAGCGCAAACCCAAGCCGCGGTGGATAAGCTGCTTGAGCGCTCACCATCACTGCACATTTTGATCAATGGTGCCGCCGCGGCCGATCCAAGCGGTACGGTGGTGGACTATTCCCTGGCAGATTGGAACCAAGCCATTGCGGTCAACTTGACCGGGGCTTTTTTGATGAGCAAAGCAGCCATACCCGTCATGGCTCGCAGCGGTGGGGGCTCGGTTGTTCTCGTTGCTTCGCAACTGGGCCATGTGGGCTCACCGCGCCGAGCGGTGTACTGCGCGATCAAAGGGGGCTTGTTGAATCTGGCACGGGCCATGGCCATTGACCATGCGCCGGACCGAATCCGCGTCAACACCTTGTCGCCTGGGGCCATTGAAACCGACCGGATGTTGATCCGCTTTGGCACGATGGAAGCGGCGCGTGAGGTGCTCGCTCCGCTGCACCTGAGTGGCCGCTTGGGGACCGTGGATGAAATTGCCATGGCAGCCCTTTACCTGGCCAGCGATGCCTCGGCGTTCATGACGGGCGCCGACATGTTGGTGGATGGTGGCTACACAGCGCACTGAGATGGAATTCAAACGATGAAAGTCAATTACGATTTTTCACAGCGGGTGGTGTTGATTGCTGGCGCTGGTTCGGGCATTGGTTTGGCCATGACGCACGCCTGTTTGGCAGCTGGTGCCACGGTCTTGGCCAGTGATATCCATATCGCTGCCTTGACCGGATGGCAGCATCCTTTGTGCCATGTGACGACTTTGGACATCACAGATTCTGCCGCGGTCAATCACTATGTGAAGCAGCAGTGTGCCCAGCACCAGCGCATCGATGCGGCGGTGTTGGCCAGTGGCATTCAGCAGCGCATCCCCGTGGAGGACATGACCGATGCCGATTGGCAGCGCCACATGGATGTGAATTTGACCGGCATTTTTTACCTCGTGCGCGCACTCTTCACCCCGATGAAGCAACAGCGCAGCGGCTCCATGGTGGTCTTCACTTCAGGGTTGGCCACACAGGGTTGGCCAGGTGCCACCGCATATGGCGCATCCAAAGCCGGCTTGATTGCCATGGTGAAGTCCGCTGCACAAGAGTTGAAAGAGCACGGGGTGCGCATCAATGCCGTGTCACCCGGCATCATGAACACCCCTTTGTTTCAAGACAGTGCTTCAGCAGAAGAGGTGGCCATGTATGAGCGCACATTGGGCGTGTCAGAGCCTGAAGCGGTCGTGCCGATGTTGATGCATTTGATATCTGATGGCGCTGCCACCATCAGTGGCAATGTGCTGGAGCGGCGTTTGATTCCCAAAACACACACAGAACCAAAGGGGTGATGCACATGAAGTCTTATTGGATGGAAGGCCGTGACGGCCAACTGCACATTGAAATGCGCGACGTCAACCAACCCCAGGTGGGCGCGGGACAGTTGTTGGTGAAGATTCACGCCGCTGGCCTGAACCGGGGTGAATTCATTCTTGGGCCTGGCCCCCACGGGGGCTTGCCCCAGGCCAAAGCCATTGGCATGGAGGCTGCTGGTGAAGTGGTGGCGGTGGGTGATGGTGTGAGTGGTTTCACGGTGGGGCAGCGTGTGATGGGCCGTTGCCCGGGTGGATTCGCCCAGTTCGGGCTGATGTCACCCCTGGAAACCATGCCCATGCCCGAGGCATTTGATTGGGCGCAGGCGGCTGCGATTCCTGTGACCTTCATGGTGGCGCATGACATGCTGGTGGCCCAGGGTCAGTTGAAGGCCGGTGAATGGTTGATGGTCAATGGCGTTTCATCGGGCGTTGGTACGGCTTGCGTGCAACTGGCCCACATGCTGGGTGCAAAAACCATTGGCACCTCTGGCAGCCATGAAAAATTGCAAAAACTCAAGTCCAGTGGCTTGACCGAAGGAATTGCCACGCGTGAACCCCAATTTTTTGAGCAAACCCAAGAAATCACCGCTGGCAAAGGCGTCAACCTGATCGTCAACACCGTTGGCGGTAGTGTTTTGGCAGAGGAAATTCGCTGCTTGGCCTACCAGGGCCGGCTGGCCATCGTGGGCTATGTGGATGGTTGTTTGCAAGCGCCTTTGAATTTGGACACCTTGCATGCGCAGCGCCTGCGCATCTTTGGTGTGTCCAATCGCCATCGCACACCACCCGAGCGACAAGCGGGCGTGGCTGACTTTGTGGCCCACTATTTGCCACGCTTTGCGCAAACGGGAATGCGGCCTTTGGTTGACCGGGTTTTCCCGTTTGATCAATTGAACCAGGCCAAGGCTTATATGCAGTCGGATCAACAACTGGGCAAGATTGTTTTGTCGGTCCATCACCCTTGAAGTCAGAAAGTGATTGATGTCTAGAAAATCAGTTTCGCCAGTGGTCACCGATGGCGTTCGAGTGGCGGTGGATATCGGCGGCACCTTCACCGATTTGGTCAGCTATGACGCACGCGAGCACGTGGTTCGGTTTGAAAAGTCCTTGTCCACGCCCGAGGCGTTGCAAAGTGCGGTGATGACCTGTTTTGAAAAAGCCCAGGTTGACATTGCACGCTTGGAGCATTTCATCCATGGCTCTACCGTGGCCATCAATGCGGTGATTCAAAAAACCGGCGCCCGCACCGCCTTGGTCACCACCGAAGGTTTTACCGATGTGTATGAAGTGGGTCGCACCAATCGACCCGACACCTACAACTTGTTTTTTGAAAAAACCCAGCCCCTGGTGCCAGGAACTTTGCGTTTTGGGGTGACCGAGCGCATGACCGCCGCCGGGAAAGCGCACACACCCTTGAGCGAAGCCAGTGTGCGCCAAGTCATCCGAAAAATCGCCGCAGCCAATGTGCAGGCCGTGGCCGTTTGTTTGTTGCATGCCTATGCCAACCCGGCGCATGAAAAAGCCCTGGGCCGCTTGTTGCGCAAGGCGTTTCCCAAGCATTTCATCACCTTGTCGCATGAAATTTTGCGCGAGTACCGGGAATATGAACGCACCTCCACCACCGTGCTCAATGCCTATGTGGGTCTTGAAGTCAGTCAATACCTGAAGGCTTTGGAAGAACCTTTGCGCCGGCAAAGTTTCAAGGGCAAGTTCATGATCATGCAGTCCAATGGTGGGGTGATGTCTGCCCAACGCGCCGCGCACATACCGGTGGGCATGATGGAGTCTGGCCCTGCTGGCGGCATCATTGGTGCTGGCATGTTGGGGCAGTTGCTCAACGAACCGGACGTGATCGCCTTTGACATGGGCGGCACCACAGCCAAAACCTGTTTGGTCGAAAAGGGCATGCCCAAGATGACCGATCAATACTTCATTGGCGGCTATCAGCATGGGCATCCCATGCGCTTGCCCGTGGTTGACATCATTGAGGTGGGTGCTGGAGGCGGCTCAATGGCTTGGATCGACGAGGGCGGTTCGCTCAAGGTGGGCCCGCGCAGCGCAGGTTCAACGCCGGGGCCAGCCTGCTACGGCCGTGGTGGCAAAGAGCCCACGGTCACCGACGCCAACTTGGTCACAGGGAGACTGAACCCCCATCGTTTCTTGGGTGGCGAATTTGACCTGGATTTGAAACTGGCCACCCAAGCCATTGAGCAGCGCATTGCCAAGCCCTTGGGCCTGTCGGTGATGGACGCGGCTTTGGGCATTTTGCGCATCGCCGACGCCAAGATGTCGTTTGCCGTTCGCGCCATCACCATGCAACGCGGCTACGACCCGCGCAAATTTGCCATGGTGGTCTTCGGCGGGGGTGGCCCCTTGCATGGCATGGCGATTGCCCGTGAGTTGCACGTGCCGCGGGTCATCGTGCCGCCGCAACCCGGCCACTTCTCTGCTTTGGGCATGCTGATGACCGATTTGCGCCAAGACTTTGTGCAAACCAAAATTTTGGACTACGCCAGCCTCACGCCTTCCGTGCTGGAAAACCTGTTCAAAGGCTTGGAGCAGCAGGCCTTGAAGAGCCTGCAAGCCGAAGGCCATGCCTTGGACTCGGTTGTGTTGCACCGCACCCTGGACATGCGCTATTTGGGACAGGAGTACACCGTGCGCGTGCCGGTGCCTTCATCTTTGCCCAATGCCGAAGCTTTGCAGGCCTTGCGTTTGCATTTCGATGAGCTGTACGAATCACGCTACGGCCATGCGGCGCCGGATCAGTCGGGTGAGTTGGTGAATTTGCGCTTGACCGCCTTGGGCCATGTGGTCAAACCCTCTTTTGCCAGCCTGCAAGACAAGCGCATCCCTGCGGCGGTGACGCAACGCCATCGGCCCGTGGTTTTTCCAGGTGTGGGTCAGGTCAATTGCCCTGTGCTGCAGCGGGCTGAGTTGCGCCCGGGTCAGGTGATCGCTGGGCCAGCGGTGATTGAGGAATATGCGTCGACCACCATTCTTCACCCCGGCGACTCGGCCGTTTTTCATGTCGATGGCTGCTTGGTCATCACCTTGCCCGTGGGAGCCCACCATGAAGCGTGACAGCAAAACCAACCGCATCGACCCCATCACGGTCGAGGTGATCAACAACGCCTTGGCCGCCATTGCAGAAGAAATCACCATCAACTTGGCCCGCACCGCGCACAGCACCATCGTCTATGAGGTGCAAGATTTTTGTACCGGTTTGTTGGATGCCCAAGGCCGCTTGGTGGCGCAAGCACCTGGGGGCTTGCCCTTGTTTGTGGGTGACTTGGATGCGGCGGTGGAAGACGGTATTCGCATCCATGGCGAAAACGGTTTTCAACCTGGGGACGTGATTCTCACCAACCACACCGGCACCTGTGGCCAGCATTTGAACAACGTCGTGGTTTACACACCGGTGTTCTTTGAAGGCGAACGGGTGGGCTTTGCCGCCACCAGAGCGCACTGGACCGATGTGGGTGGCCGATTGGCGGGTGGCTTTTTGACCGACTCGGTGTCTTCTTTTGAAGAGGGCATTCAAATCCGATCGGTGAAGATCTACAAAGCCTACGAGCCCGATGGTGATTTGATGCGGGTGCTGGCGCACAATATTCGCCATCCCGAATCGTCCTTTGGTGATTTGCACGCGCAAATTGGCGCATGCCGCATGGCTGAGCGACGCTTGCAAGAACTGTTTGCCAACTATGGCAAACAAGCTGTGTACGGCGCGATTGAGCAAGGCTGGGCCCAAGCCGAGCGCAAAGTGCGCTCGCGCATTGCCCAAATCCCCGATGGCACTTACCAGGCGGAATCGTTTTTGGACGATGACGGTGTGGACCTGGGCAAACCGGTGCCGATCCGTGTCAAGGTGATTGTCAAAGGCGATGGCATGACCATCGACTTCAGCCGCATGAGCCCACAAGTTCGCGGCCCCATCAATTCGGGCTTTGCGGCAGGTCGCAGCAGTGCCCGCTTGGCGATGAAATACCTGGTGGCTGCCGATGTGATGGCCTGCGAGGGCTGCTTTCGACCCCTGGAGGTGATCTTGCCACCCGGCACCTTGATCAGTGCCGAAGAGCCAGCTGCCATGTCATGGTGGCAAACGCCTTTGTTGACCTTGATCGACACCATCTTGCTGGCCATGACGCAAGCCATGCCGGAAAGAATTCCGGCGGGTCACTACAGCGATATATCGGCCATGTTGATGACGGGTTGGGACCCGCAGCGCAAGCGCCCTTTCACCAACATCGAACCGGTGGCCGGAGGCTGGGGGGCGCGTCCGCATGGCGATGGTCCCAGCTCCACCTACACCATCGGCCACGGCGATACCTTCAATATTCCCATTGAGGTGTTGGAAACCCGCTACCCACTGGTGATTGAGCGCTATGGCTTGCGCCGCGATTCAGGCGGACCTGGGCTTCACCGGGGCGGTTTGGGCATGGAGCGGGTTTACCGGGTGGTGGATAACGGCGTGTTCAATGGCTTGAGTGAGCGATCCAAATGCCCACCCTGGGGCCTCAAGGGCGGCCAACCGGGGGCCAGTGGTTCTATTTCTGTGGTGCGCGCTGGCGAGAAAAAGGTTCAGACATTTCAAAAGATCACCGGCCTGAAGCTGTTCAAAGGCGACCGCTTGTTTTTCAAAACGGGTGGCGGCGGTGGATTTGGCACACCTTGGCTGCGCGATGCGCAGTTGGTCGCCGATGATGTGCGCCAAGGCTTTGTGTCCATCGATTCGGCGCGTGAAGATTACCGGGTCGAGTTGCACCCCAAAACCTTGGCCCTGGACGAGGTGAAAACCCAGAAATTGCGCCAACGCTTACGCTTGAAGCCCCCCCCTTTGAAAGCGGCATCTCCCACAGCGCTCAAAGCCAGTGTGTCCAAGCGCAAGGCCTGAGCCCCCGCTCTCGGGTTAACCCTTGAGGCCTGAGTCCAGCAGGCGACTGAAGCACCGTGATGGAGGGTGCGGTGGGCGCTGGATGGAAAACCCGATGGCTAGAATGAATTCGGGTCGATATTGACCGGCAAATTTCTCAAGCTTGGAGTGGAACGTGAACAAAGAATTATTCGACAAAGGTCTGAAAGTGCGCCGTGAGGTGTTGGGTTCTGAGTATGTGGACAACGCCATCAAAAATGCCGATGACTTCAGCCGCCCGTTGCAAGAGTTTGTCACTGAGTATTGCTGGGGAGAGCTGTGGAATCGCCCCGGCTTGGACCGCAAATCGCGCAGCATGTTGAACTTGGCCATGCTGGCCGCATTGAACCGCCCGCATGAAATCAAGCTGCACATTCGCGGCGCCATCAACAATGGCATGACCAAGGACGAAATCAAGGAAGTCTTTCTTCAGGTGGGTGTGTACTGTGGCGTGCCAGCCGCTGTCGATGCATTCCGCAGCGCCCGTGAAGTTTTTGCTGAAATGAAGATTTAAACCATCAACAATTGATGATGAATCTCAACCCCGACCTGGCGTCGGGGATTTTTTTGGAAAGTTCACAATGGATTTGAATTTGCGTGGCAAGCGAGCCTTGGTCACGGGTGCCAGCACGGGCATTGGTGTGGGCATTGCGAAAGCGCTGGCCCAAGAGGGCGTTGAGTTGGTATTGACGGCGCGCCGCACCGATTTGCTCTACCAGGTCGCACGCGACATTGAGCACCTCACAGGGCACAAACCGCTGGTGGTGGGCGCAGATCTCACTGACGCGGCTTCCATTTCCCTGATCCATGGGCAGATCAAACAGCACCTGGGTGGGGTCGATATCTTGGTCAATAACGCTGGCGGTTCAAGGCCCTTCAAGCAACTGCATGTGGATTCGGAGAGTTGGACCGAGGCGATGGTGCTCAACTTTGAGCGCCCCAGGCAGTTGGCAGAGGCTTTGATCGATGACATGATTGCCGCGGGTTGGGGTCGCATCATCAACATCACGGGTAAAAGCGAGCCAGACCAGGTCAATGGTGCGTTTTGTGCCAAGGCTGCACTGCACAGCTGGGCCAAAGGGCTTTCACGCATGGTCGGGTCACACGGCATCACTGTCAATTGCATCCCCCCAGGGCACATTGACTCTGAGCAAATTCAGCGCAACCACTCGGCAACGTTTCGCCAAGACCAAATTGATCACCACATACCGATGCGGCGCTATGGAAAACCTGAAGACATGGCCCACTTGGTTTGCTTTTTGGCATCTGATGTGGCCAGCTACATCACGGGTACTTTGATTCCCGTTGACGGTGGTTTGCGCCGTTATCAATTTTGAAGACCCCATGAACGCTTCTCAACTTCGTGCCAGCGTGGTCGGTGTGGGCAACACCCGCTACGCCACCATGCCAGAACTCGATGCCTACGACCTGGGCCTTTGGGCATTGAAAGATGCGTTAGCAGATGCCGGGCTGGATTTCTCCGATATCGATGGCTTGATCCTCAACCGCATACCGGATTACCAACGCTTTGCCGAGCTGTGCGGCATCAACCCCGCCTACACACTGACCACGCCGGGCCACGGGCGTTTCAGTGGCATTTGCATCCAAACCGCAGCCGCCGTGTTGCAGGCAGGACTGGCCAAAACCGTGGCCTTGGTCTATGGCAACAATGGCAAATCTGCCGGTGCACGCTATGGCGGGGAAAGCGATAACTATGGCAGCGGTGGCGCCGGTTTGTGGTTTCCCTACGGCATGACCTCGCCAGGTGCTTTTCATGCCTTGATGTGGCAGCGCCACATGGCGATGTATGGCACTCGCCCCGAGCAATTGGCCGAAGTTTCCATGGCCTTCAGACACCATGCCAGCCTCAATCCGCAGGCGGTGATGCGCAAAACATTTGATCTGGATGCGTATTTGGATGCCCGTTTCATTTGTGAGCCTTTGCGTTTGCTCGATTACTGCCTGATCAACGATGGCGGCGTGGCCATGATCATGACCTTGGCAGATCGCGCCCAAGATTTGCGCCAAAAGCCGGTTCACCTGGC
>CAXNFO010000024.1:0-11607 GCA_964201395.1 Limnohabitans sp. | reverse complement strand
AATGCCTGCCGCGGCGCTCAAAGCGCTGGCTGGCGCGGGGCCAAACAGGCGTTGGATCATTTGCTCGTCAAAACCCATGCTGCGCGCAAACTGGGCATTGCTTTGGGGGTCGGGCAGGGGTTCGTCGGTGGTGATGATTTGCAACCGCTCACTGATCTGCAAAGTTTTGAGCCCGTCTGGGATCAAGCCTGTCATGGCGGCTTCACTGCCAGGGGTCAGGGCCTCTTTGGCATCGGCAGCGCTGGCCTCTTCGCTGGCACTGCTTTCTGCGGTGACGCTTGTTTTGTCAGCGTCCTGGGATGGCGCTTTGGCCATGGCCGCGTTGCTGGGCTGGGTGTCTGACTGGGGGGTGATTTTGGGTTCTGAAGCGTTGAGCGCACCGCCTTCATCAGCGGCTCTTTGGGTACTTTTGGGCTCTTTGGGGTGGTCCTGCGTGGGCGCGGCGGCCGCGTGCTTCGCGGATGCAAAGCGCGCATCTGGTCGGTGCTGGGCCTGGGTGGCAAGTTGTTGCCGTTGGGGTGCAGGCTCTCCCAGGGGCGGGCGTGCCTGGTTTTGCCGTGCCATGCGGGCAAAGTGCTGGGCGAAGTCTTCTCGCAGCGACGCGGCGCTGCCCGCAGTGCTCGACAGCGCGGGTGCAGGGCTGGACACGCTCAGCAAGGCACTGGCCAGGGCAGGGTTCACGGCTTGGGACAAAGGCAAGTTCATAGGGGCTTTGAGCTCTTAAAACAAAGATTTGGATAAACCAAAGCAAGAATCGTGACTGGTGATTCTTTGCCGCTTTGACCTTTGATAAGCAAGCTCTGTGCCTTTCTGTGCGCGCGGGCCGCATGGATTTGAACTGGGGTGGGGAGTTGATGCTGATTGGCACATCGATTGCTTAGTCATTTCTGTGTGGCCAAACAAATTGGCTGTAAAGAAAACTTAAGCAAACAAAAAACGGACCATCAACGGTATGAGCACCTTCACACTGTCAACGATTCGACAGAACTTGTCCAAGTTTGACTACTCTGGCCTGGGAATTCCCGCGCTGGTGTTGTTGATCATGGCCATGTTGGTCCTGCCTTTGCCGCCACTGCTGTTGGACTTTTTGTTCACCTTCAATATTGTGGCCAGCTTGGTCATCATCATGATTGCCATCAGCACGCGCAATCCCTTGGACTTCTCGTCCTTTCCATCGGTGCTGTTGTTTGCCACCATGTTGCGCTTGGGGTTGAACGTGGCTTCCACCCGGGTCATTTTGGTCCATGGCCATGAAGGCCATGATGCCGCTGGCAAGGTGGTTGCGGCTTTTGGTGAGTTTGTGATCGGCGGCAACTATGTCGTGGGTTTCATCATCTTCGGCATCTTGATGATCATCAACTTCATTGTGGTGACCAAAGGTGCTGGTCGCGTCTCTGAAGTGAATGCCCGATTCACCTTGGACGCCATGCCGGGCAAACAAATGGCCATCGACGCTGACTTGAACGCCGGCATGATCGATCAAGCCACCGCCAAAAAGCGCCGCGAAGAACTGTCCCAAGAGTCGGACTTCTTTGGCGCCATGGACGGTGCATCCAAATTCGTCAGCGGCGACGCCATCGCCGGCTTGCTGATTCTGCTGATCAACTTGGTCGGTGGCATGGCCATTGGCATGTTGCAACACAACTTGAGCGCCAGCGAAGCCGGCAAGTTGTATGTGTTGCTGACCATCGGTGACGGCTTGGTGGCCCAAATCCCATCCCTGCTGTTGTCACTGGCCACCGCCATCATCGTGACCCGTGTCACCACCTCTGAATCCATGACCGAGCAGGCTTCCAGCCAACTGGCCAACCCCAGCGCTTTGTTCATCTCCTCTGGCATCTTGGCTGTGTTGGGCTTGGTGCCGGGCATGCCCCATTTGATGTTCATCACCTTGGCCGCGGCCACCGCAGGCTTGGGCTTGCTGGTGGTGCGCAACGAGGTGGAGGCCGAAGAAACCCAAGAAGCCGTGGCCGAAGCCGAGGCCAATGCGGCTGGCCCCAAAGAATTGGATTGGGACGATGTCGATCAAGTGGACTTGATTGGTTTGGAAATTGGTTATGGCTTGATCCCCCTGGTCAACGCCGAGTCGGGTGGTGAGTTGATGGGCCGCGTCAAAGGCGTGCGCAAAAAACTGTCTGCCGAATTGGGCTTTTTGGTGCAGCCGGTGCGCATCCGTGACGACCTCAACATCGACCCCGACAGCTACAACATCGTGCTCAAAGGCGTGGTGCGTGGCAAGGGCGACATCAAAGTGGGCCGTGAGTTGGCCATCAACCCCGGACAAGTCTATGGCGAGTTGCCTGGCAAACCCACCCGCGAGCCTGCCTTTGGCCTGGAAGCCGTGTGGATCGAGCCCTCCATGCGCGACCAAGCTCGCACCCTGGGTTACACCGTGGTCGATGCCAGCACCGCCATTTCTACCCACTTGAACAAAGTGCTGCGCGAAAACGCCTCTGACCTGCTCAGCCACGATGAGGTGCAGCAGTTGCTGGACAAGTTATCGGCCAAGTCGCCCAAATTGGTTGAAGAGCTGGTGCCCGGCAAGCTGTCTTTGGGTGTGCTCACCCGCACCTTGCAAAACCTGCTCAATGAATCGGTGTCCATCCGCGACATGCGCACCATCGTCGAATCATTGACCGAGGCCAGCGCACGCACCACCGACCCGGAACAGCTCGCTGCCATGGTTCGGCCCAAACTCGGCCGCATGATCATGCAATCCTTGGTGGATGAGAAAAACAACCTCTCGGTCATGACCTTGGAGCCCAGCTTGGAGCAATTGCTGCACAACGTTTTGCAACAAAGCCAGCCTGGCCAGCCTGTGGTGCTCGAGCCGGGTTTGGCCGAAAGCCTGTTTGCCGCGATGCGCGATGGCGCACGTGCCGTCGAAGAAGAGGGCCACCCTGCGGTGTTGGTCGTGTCCCCCGTGATCCGTGGTTGGTTGTCCAAAGCGGCGCGTTATCGCGTCAACGACCTGACGGTGCTGTCCTACAGTGAGATCCCAGATGACCAGCCGGTCAAGGTGATCCACACCGTGTCAGCCCAACCCAAATGATTTTGATTGAAAACCGAAGAACCGAGAATAATCATGGAACTCAAGCGAATCCTGGCCCGCGACGTCAAGTCGGCCAATGAAAAAGCGGTCGCCCTGTATGGCAACGACGTGCTGGTCATCTCCAGCTGTCAAGTCCGAGGGCAAACCGAATTGATCGTGGCGGTTGACATTGAGCCCATGCCTGCCGAGTTGGCCTTGCAAGAAGACGAAGCCACGCCCATTGTGCGCGCGGCCCCGGCCATGAAGCCTGGTCCTTTTGCCGAGCTCTTGGGGCACTCCATGGATCAACATCGGCGCCATGAAATGCCGCGCAGCGCAGAGGTGAAAGCCCCCGCTGTGGTGGAAGCCGCGCCCGCTGCCGTCAAAGAGGCTGAAAAGTCCGAGCATGATGAGCGCGACTACCTGCGCGGCCGGGAAATTGTGGCCATGGTGCGCGATGAGCTGGCCAATTTGCGCAAAGAATTCAAAATCGGCCAGCAAATGGCCATGTGGCAAGGTGGCGTACCTTTGGCGCGCGGCTTGCTGCCCTTGCGCAATGCCCTGAATGAAGCGCCCATCCCTGCCGCCTTGCGCGCGCTGCTGATGGACAGCATCAAAGACCAGGAGGAAATGGGCGACGCGATGAAAGAAATCCGCCGCCAGCTCTCGCATTCCTTGCAAGACATCGGTGCCGATATGCCCAGCCAAGGCGTGCATGTCTTGGCCGGCCCTTCTGGCGCTGGCAAAACCCTCATGGTGGCCCGCTTGGCCAACCATGCGGCGATGGACCAAGGCTGTGAAAAAGTCGCCATCATCAGCTACAACGATCAGCGTGCCGGGGCCTGGAACCAGACCCAGTTGCTCAGCGCGCAATCCGGCGTGGATTGCTTCCGCGCCAACAATGTGGCCACCCTCAAATTGCTGCTCGATGAGTTGTCCGCCCGCCCATTGATTTTGATCGACACCCCCGGGGTGCAAATGGCCGAACGCCTGGCCGATATTGGTTCGGTGTGCGGCAACGCGCATTTCCATGCGGTCATCCCCGCCGATGCCTCCTCGGTCACCATCCGCCGCTTGTGCGACCAAAATACCAAGCCTTGGGATGGTCTGATCCTGACCAAGCTCGATGAGTCATCGCAGCCTTGGCCCTTGATCCAACTGCTGACCGAAGGTTCGCACCAGGTGTGTGCCGCCAGCCGTGGCGAGCGCAGCGGTGACTGGAACAAAATGAACTCGGCCAGTGAATTGGTCGACATTGCCCTGCACAACCTCAACCTGCCCGACGAGCAAAAAGCCGAGGTATCGGTGCAAGACATGCCCCACCAACTGGCCATGGCCAGTGCCCGAATGGCCCAAAAAATGGGCGTCACCCAACCGAGCATTCAGCATGGCTAAATTTAAAACCGAGGTCATCGGCATCGCCAGCGGCAAAGGCGGGGTGGGCAAAACCACCACCGCCATCAATTTGGCGGTGGCTTTGCAGATGATGGACAAACGCGTTTTGCTGTTTGATGCAGACCTGGGACTGGCCAATGCACAAATTGCCTTGGGCGTTCGCTCTGAGTACAACTTGGGCCATTTCTTGGCCGGCGAAAAGTCCTTGTCCGAAGTCATGGTCAAAACCCGCCAGGGTTTGACCCTCATTCCGGGTGGCTCGGGCGTTCAAGAGTTGGCCGGTTTGAGCCATTTGCAAACGGCCAGCATCGTCCAAGCCTTCAGCACCTTGACCGAAGAGGTCGACTTCCTGATCGTGGACCTCGCTGCCGGCATTTCGCCCTCGGTGATGACCTTTTTGGGCGCCTGTCAACGCCGTTTCATCGTGGTCAAGGACGATCCATCCTCCATTGCCGATGCCTACGGCACGATCAAAGTCATGAGCCAAGAAATGAAGCTCGATGAAATTTACCTCATCCCCAACATGGTGGAGAGCCAATCCGCCGGCTGGAAGCTGTACAACCGAATCAACGATGTGTGCGTGCGCTTTTTGGGCCAGCCGGTGCAATACCTGACCTCCATCGAGTCCGACGAAATGGTCCTGACGGCATTGAAGAAATACCAATCCGTCTTGGAAATGGCACCCGGCACGGGTGCTTCGAGAGATTACCGCCGCTTGGCAGACTTTTGCCAGCAGCTGCGCCCCATCGACCCCTTGTCGGGTGGGATGCAGTTCTTCATGGAGCGGTTGATTCAAAACAAACCGGAGGCCCTATGAGAGCCCTTTCCCCTGTCGCCATGTACCAGCAATGCCAACCCAAGGGTGATGAATTGGTGTTGGCCCATTTGGGCTTGGTCAAACGCGTGGCCATTCACCTCAAAGCGCGTGTGCCGGCCTTCATGGAACTCGACGAGCTGATCCAAGTCGGCATGTTGGGTTTGTTGGAAGCCTCCAAGGCCTACGATCCTTCAAAGGGTGTGGAGTTTGAAAACTTCGCCCACAGCCGGGTGCGAGGCGCCATGCTCGATGAAGTGCGTCGTTTGTCCTTTTTGCCGCGCTCGGCCGTGGCCTTCAACAAAGAGCACAACGAAGGCCTGCATGTGCTCGCCAGTGAACTCGGCCGCAACCCCACGGAATCGGAAATCGCCGAATTCATGGGCAAAGATTTGGAAGAGTTTCAACGCGAGCGCGGCAAGGCCCGCCGTTTTGAAACCTATTCGCTCGAAGTGGTCACCGAAGAGGTGATGGGCATTGCCGACGAAGAGTCGCACCAGCCCGATGTGATGGTCGAAGAGGCCGAGTTCATGGACGCGGTCACCGAAGCCATTGCGCAATTGCCCGAGCGTGAACAAACAGTGATGCAGCTGTATTACGTTGAAGAGCTGAATTTGAAAGAGATTGGCGAGGTCTTGGGCGTGAGTGAGTCCCGCATCAGCCAAATTTTGTCCGCCGTGGTGAAAAAACTGCGGGGCACCTTGCAAGTTGAGCCCAACGGGGGCGGCATGATTCGGCGTGTCGCATCATGAGCAGCTTTTTCCAACTTTTTATGGCTTGGGGCGTGTTGCTCTTGGTGATCTTGGTCTTGTACCTGGTCGACAAGATCAACATCATTTACCAGCGCCAAGGTCAAGACGCCGCCGAACCGGTCTACAGCGATGGCCTGTTTGGCGATTTGGTGGGCAAAGCCCTGTGGGACGCGATGAGTGGCATTCCCCTGCCCGGGTTTGACCCCAAGTTGGTCCAAGACCTCAAACCCCATTACGAACCGGTGTTGCGCCAGCACATTGAGCAAACCTTTTTGCAAGGCGTGACCGACCAGCGTGAAGGCCGCGCTGGCGTGCCGGTCAACAACCGCATGATCCCCACACCGCGTGGCTCGGTCGAGTCGTGGATGCCCTTGCACCACCTCTCCAGCCTGTACCAATGTGGCGTCGAGCATGCCCTGAACAAACACGCTGAGCGCTTGCGCGTTCAGCAAACCCTGGACCAAGTGTGCGTGATGTTGTATGCGCGCGCTGGTCTGGAGCTCAAGGACCCGTTCTCACGCATATTGATGGAGCCAATAGACCCGGGCGCACCGGTGGCTGAAAACGCGGCCGATGCGGCCAACCCATCTGAGCCCCCGGCGGTCGCCGAAGCGGCCGCTGGCGCCGAGGCACCGGTCGCGGCTCAAGACGCCGCGCCACAGCCCATGGCCCCAGAGCCCGAGCCCGAAGTCATCGAACCGGTGACCCTGGGACAAAGCCTGCCCACCCAAGCCAAACCGGTGCCTGCATGAACCCGATCGCACACACCTGCATGGCTCAAGTTTTGACGTTTGGCACCGAATCTGCTCGTGTCCCCCAACGAATTCAGGAGTAGATTCACATGCGAGCCAATCAAAAAGCCATCGCCGCCTACGGCGACGTCAAAGTCACCACCGGCGTGGCATCGGCCAACGGCGTACAGCTGATTCAAATGCTGTTTGACGGCCTGCTCGAGAGCTTGGCTGCGACCAAAGGTCACATCCAAAACGGCGCCATCGTGGAAAAGGGCAAAAGCATTGCCCGCGCCAGCCGCATTGTGATCGGCTTGCAAGGCGCCCTCGACTTTGAGCGTGGCGGCGATTTGGCCAACAACCTCAATGAGTTGTATGGCTATGTCACCCGCCGTTTGTTGCATGTCAATGCCCGCAATGACTTGGATGCATTGGAAGAAATTTTTGGTTTGATGAATGAAATCCGTTCCGCCTGGGAAGGCGTGCCCGATTTGATTCCTGCTTCACCCCGCGCAGGCGCTTTGCTTAACTGATAGAACCGCCAGGCGAGAGGGCCAAACGGCGGAAATATCAGTTAATCTCGCCCTTGCGCGATTTGATAAGGTGCGTTACCCAGGTTTCCCTGGGTCGTGCCGCTTGTTTGGAGAGTTAGATGGTTGCTATCGTTGGCTTGGTTGTGTTGATGATTTGTGTGTTTGGGGGCTTCATCATTGCGGGTGGATCCTTGGCGCCCATCATCAAGGCCGCACCTTATGAAATGTTCATCATTGGCGGTGCTGGCATTGGCGGCATGATCACCGGCAACAGCGGCGTGATTCTCAAAGGCGCCTTCGGTGGTTTTGGTCGGGTGATCAAAGGCCCGAAGTACAAAAAAGAAGATTATTTGGCCGTCATGCTCTTGGTGGCCAAGATCATGAAAACGCTCAAAACAGAAGGGGCGGTGGCGCTGGAGGCGCACATCGAAAACCCCGAGGCCAGTGCCATTTTTGGCGAACACCCCCCCATCTTGCACGACCACGATTTGCTCGACCTGATTTGCAACACCGTGCGCTTGATGGTGGTGTCGTCCAGCAACCTCAGCCCCTATGCGGTGGAAGACGTGATGGACGCAGCGATCAAGCTGCACCACCACAACGAACTCAAATACTCGGGCGCCTTGGCCACCTTGGCCGGTGCTTTGCCCGCGCTGGGCATTGTGGCCTGCGTGCTGGGTGTGGTGAAGACCATGGGCGCCATTGACCAACCCCCGCCGGTGCTTGGTGGCCTGATCGGCTCCGCCCTGGTGGGTACCTTCTTGGGCGTGTTCTTGGCCTACGGCATCGTTGAGCCCTTTGCTTCACGCTTCACCCAGGTGATTGACGAAGAGGGCGAAATGCCCAAAGTGGTCAAACAAATCATCATTGGCACCTTGCACGGCCACCCCATGCCATTGATCATTGAAGCCGCTCGCTCATGTGTCAGCCACCACAACCAACCCACGTTTGCCGAGGTCTTTGACGGCATGCGAGGCAAGTAATGGCAACTGAGGCAGAGAAAAAGCCAGAAGGCGAGGCGGCACCGGCCGAGTCGCCCGCGCCGGTCATCATCATCAAAAAGGTCATGGACGATGGCCATGGCGGCGCCCACGGCGGCGCTTGGAAAATCGCCTTGGCCGACATGATGACGGCCATGATGGCCTTCTTCTTGTTGATGTGGTTGCTCGGCGCTTCCACCGACGACCAACGCAAAAGCATTGCCGACTACTTCAAACCCACCTCGCAAAGCCTGATTGCCATTGGCCAATTGGCAGGCTCCAACGGTATTTTGGGTGGGCGCTCGATCATCGACCCCGATGGCTTTCCGTATTCCGCCAAGCAAACCGCCTTGCTCGAGCGCTTGACCCCGCGCTCCGAGGGCGGCCCCAATCCCGACACCGAGCCGGGCCTTGAAAACGAAAACGAAAACGCCGACCCCGACAAGCTCACCCCCGAGCAAAAGAAAAAGATCGCGGCCGAGGCCGATCAAGCCAACTTTGACAAGCTGGAAAAAGAGCTCAAGCAAAAGTTGTCCGAGAATAAAAAGCTGGAAAACCTCAAAGAGCAGGTGTCCATCACCCGCGAAAAAGATGGTTTGCGCATCGAAATCATCGACAAAGCCGACTTCGCCATGTTCCCCAGTGGCCAGGTGTCCATGCAGGGCAGGGCCCAGGCCTTGATCAACGAGGTAGCGGCCTCCTTGGCCGATATGCCCAACAAGATTGCCATTCGCGGCCACACCGATGCGGTGCCCTTTCAAAACGCCGAAGGGCGCAACAACTGGTCGCTGTCGGCCGAGCGGGCCGAGGCCACGCGCAAGATGCTGGAGAAAAACGGCATCAAAGAAAGCCGCTTTTCCAAGATCGAAGGCGTGGCCGACACCGACCCCTTCAACGCCAAAGACCCGCGTGACCCGCGCAACCGGCGCATGAGCATCACCGTTCAATACCAAGACCCGTGACGCGGGCCTGTGGATGTCACGAAAAAGCGGGCTTCAAGCCCGCTTTTTTCATGTCCCAAGAGGCCTGAGCGGCCCTGGGGTTCAACCGTATTTCAGTTCGTATTTATTGATTTTTTCGATCAAGGTGGTGCGCTGCAAATTGAGCAATTTGGCCGTGCGCGACACATTGCCTTGGCTGCGTTGCAGGGCTTGCTCGATCATGCTGCGCTCAATGTCGGCCAAGCGCTCTTTAAGGGAGATGCCGTCCGGTGGCAATTGCGGCAGGCCCTGGGCCAGCATGATGATGTTCTCCACCTCGCGGTCTTCCAGGGTGGGCTGGTCGTCCATCTCCAGCAAACCTTCGGGCAAACCAAAAGCGTCGGTGGCTGGCGGCGACAAGGTCTCCACGCGGTTTTGGGGCGCGGGGGACAAGTTGGCGCGCAAAGCATGCAAGCCCTTGGGCAGCAAGCTCAAGGGAATGGTGCGCAAGTCCAGCTCTTTGCCGGCGTACAAGGTGCTGAAGCGGTCGACCAAATTCGACAACTCGCGCACATTGCCCGGCCAGCCATAGGTTTGCAAGGCCTCGAGGAAGTCCACGCGAAAGCGCACCGGGTTGGCCCCGCGCACCGCAAAACGCTTGGCAAAGTGCTGCAGCAGCATGGGCACGTCGCTGGCACGTTCGCGCAAAGAGGGGGTGACCAGCGGAATCACATTCAAGCGGTAATACAAATCTTCGCGAAACCGACCCGCAGAAATTTCCGACTCCAAATCCCGGTGTGTTGCGGCAATGACACGCACATCGATGTCCACCTGTCGCGTCGACCCCACAGGGTCCACGCTGCGCTCTTGCAACACCCGCAGCAATTTGACCTGCATGTCCAAGGACATGTCGCCAATTTCGTCCAGAAACAAGGTGCCACCGTGGGCCAGCTCGAAGCGGCCAATGCGGTCGGCCACAGCACCGGTGAAAGCGCCCTTGCGATGACCGAAAAGTTCGCTTTCCATCAGCTCTGCGGGGATGGCGCCGCAATTAATAGGCACAAAGTTCCCGCCTGCGCGGTCCGACTGCTCGTGCAGCATGCGCGCCAAAACCTCTTTGCCGGTGCCACTTTCACCCGTGATCAACACGGTGGCGTTGGATGGTGCCACGGCAGACACCATTTCGCGCAAGGCATTGGCGGCTTCGCTGTGACCGATGTAATGGGTGACCATGGTGTCCAAAATAGTGAATGATTTCATTGTGTTCATCCAGGCCAAACATGCAAGTCCACAAAAGTATTCGCTGCCAGCGATAGTCTGTCGCTGCCGTGTAAAGATTGCCCACTTGATGCCGATCTGAGAGAGGACCCTGTTAACAACTTGGTTCTGTCAGTTCAGAACCTGTGATATTTCATTCAAGAGGATGTGGCCATGAAACGTATTTCCAGCATTTTGTCGTTGTGTGGTGTGGTGCTGCTCCAAGCCTGCCAAGGCTTTCCCATGAAAGTCGACACCACGGTGTTCACACCGCCCGTCGCCGCTGAACCCGCTCCGGCCAAGCCGCCTGTCTCCATGGTTTCGCCGATGATGGAAAAGCGCGAAACTTTTGTCGCCACCGGTTACTCGGTGATCAGCGTGCAAAACAGCAAGAACCCGTCGCAACAACGTTTGTTGGCCATTCGCGCTTCCAAATTGGACGCCTATCGCTCATTGACCGAACAGGTGTATGGCCAGCAACTCGATGCCACTACCACCGTGGCCGACATGACGGTGATCAGCGATAACTTCCGCGCCCGTGTCGAGGGCGTGGTTTATGGCGCGCAGTTGGTCAGCATCACACCGGTGGGCGAAGACACCTACGAGACCACGCTGTCGCTGGACCGCCAAGTGGTGATGGACTTGCGCGCTTTGTACTTGAATCAGCTCGCCCTGCGCAGCCGTTGATGCGCCGCCCATTTGCAAAGAGCCGCGCATGAAATCCTTTTTTCCTTGTTTGCCCTGGGCCTTGGTCCTGAGCTGTGCCCTGCCCATCGGCCTGGCTTGGGGTCAGGCGGGTCCCATTCCTGCCCATGTGCAGGCGGCCCAACAGAAACTGCAAATGGCAGACATCTCGGCCGATGAGCGCTTGGCCGCATTGCGCCAATCGCTGTTGAAAACAGCCATGGAAGGCCCCACCGAAGTCAAAAGCACGCAGTGGATTGACCACACGGGCGCATTGCGCGAGAGCAGCAGCTTCACCTCGGGAATGGTGGTGCGTGGTGTGCGGGTCTTGACCGAGCCCCTCCCGGCAGGCGTTGACAAGGTGCAGGCCAAAGAGAAAAAAGCCGTGGTGGAAAAAGCCTGTGAGCGCACCGGCCACGAACGCGCCAGCCCTTGGCACCATGTCACCTTGGACGTGGTGGTTTCTCCCCACATGAATGCCGCCGACCGCTTCCCCGCGCAGCAAATTGC
>CAXNFO010000023.1:0-11715 GCA_964201395.1 Limnohabitans sp. | reverse complement strand
CAACGGTGATTGCAGCCCTCGCTGATCTTCAAATAAGCATAGTGCCGTGGCGTGAGCTTGATGCCCGCCACACCCATGGGGGCTGGCATCAAATCGACAAATGGGTCGTGCGGTTTGGGCAGGTGCAGGTGCACCGCGTCCATCACCTCTTGGGTGGCGTGCGGACCGGTGACCGCCAGCACACTGGGGTGCACATGGCGCACCAAATTACCACCTTGACCGTCATCACGCGCTCCCAGACAGCCGGTGACAATCACCTTGCCATGGACAGCCAAGGCTTCGCCAATTGTGTCCAGGCTTTCCTTGACCGCATCGTCAATGAAGCCGCAGGTGTTGACGATCACCAAATCAGCACCTTCAAACGACTTGGAGGTTTGATAACCCTCGGCGCTCAGTTGGGTGAGGATGAGTTCAGAGTCGGTCAAGGCCTTGGGGCAACCCAAGCTGACAAAACCCACTTTGGGCTGCGTGGCGCGCGGGCCCGCTGGGGCCAGGATTTCAGATATTGACATGCCCGCATTGTCCCCGCAATTCGAGCCTGGCGTGGGTCAGCGTTTCAGCCCCATGGCGGCCAGCATTTGTTCGGTGTGTCGGTTCATGTGCTCTTGCATTTGGGCCTGCATTTGGGCCACGGCTTTTTGCGACTGCTCCATGTAACCACTGATCATGTGTTGGACCGCAGGGGCCTGCATGCCGGCAAACGGTTTACCAGGGTTAGGAGATACATGAGCGTTATATTGCCCCACCATGTCTTTGAGCATGTGCATGTTTTTTTCAATGAAACTGCCCATGTGGGTTTGCATGGTGTGACCATAAAAACGAATCATGTCTGCCAAGGCTTTTTCGGTGAACAAAGGCGAACCACAGGCCTCTTCCTCCAAAATGATTTGCAACAAAATGCTGCGCGTGAGGTCTTGGCTGTTTTTGGCGTCCACCACTTGAATGGGCACCCCACCAATCACCCATTGTTTGATGTCTGCCAGCGTGATGTACGAAGAAGATGCGCTGTCGTACAGACGTCGGTTGGGGTACTTCTTGATCACCCGCGTTGATGAGGCATCGGCAACCCGGGTCTCAGGCGATTTTTTGACCATCCTGTTGCTCTCTTGTGGTGATTTATTGAAAGATTTTGAACCATTCTAGGAATGACCTCTCGCAATCAAATCCAGGTTTTCCCGGGGGAGCGGGCAAGAACGGGGTCAACCCATTTGCAAGGTGCACAGACAATGTGAAACTTCACTCCTGCACATCAACAAGGAAAAAACCATGCCTGAAATTTACATCTATGCGGTGGAGGGTCGCAGCATGGATCAAAAACGCGCCTTGGTGAAAGACGTGACGGATGCCGTGGTGCGCCACTTTGATGTCACGCCGGGCGACGTGATGATTCAAATCATGGAAACGCCCCCCACATCCAAGGCCAAAGGTGGCATCTTGTTTTCTGACCGGCCTGGCGCACCAAGCGCCAAACTGGGACCGGCAGGTGGCACATGAAATGGCTGCTGCGTTTGTGGCTGCTGGCAGTGGGCTTGGCTTTTTTGCTGGGCCTGTTGGTGATCGGCTTGATCCTGTTCGTGATCTCACTCTTGAAGTGGGCTGTGACAGGCCGCCGGCCAAACATCATCATGGCCCTGAACAGTTATCGGCGATGGACCCGAAAAGCCCCGCCTTGGGCCCAATACCGAGGCTCGGCCGAGGGGGAAATCATTGATGCAGAAGCGAAGGTGGTCAAGGATGGCACGCCCACATTACCCGCCACCCGTACCAAAGGTCACGATCCCTTGTAAGCGAGGATGCCCGTGAAGAAACCAGCCATGGAATGAATGAACCCAGCCACTGGGCAAGTGAAAGTTGCTTTCTGGTGAAGCAACGAGGCAATGGTAGGCGCGATTGGACTCGAACCAACGACCCCCACCATGTCAAGGTGGTGCTCTAACCAGCTGAGCTACGCGCCTAAAGATTCGAAGCGGCGGATTCTATCAGGATTCCACGGCCATCTCTTCAAGGAACCCCCAACCCATGTGCACGGCCCGGGCCATGCCCCACTTGCCAAGGGCATGAAAGCAGATTAAAAATGAGTCATTTGTCATTAAAAAGCCATGCACACATTGCGCACCCACACGCACCAAAAGCCGCCCAAAGGATTTGGGCTGGCAGAGGTTTTGTGCGTGTTGGCTCTCACAGCGATCGGCGCGGCTTGGGGCATGTCGTCGTGGCAATTGGGCATGCAAAAGGCCAAGGTTCAGGCAGCTCGAGAAGGCTTTGTCCATAGCCTGCAATGGGCGCGGATACAGGCCATCCAACAAGGCGTGGATGTGCGGATGGTGCGGTCCACCGATTGCCCTGGGATCAGTTCCCAAGCCAGTGACTGGCGCTGCGGCTGGCGCGTGCTCACCTTGGACGACAAAGCCCTGGCGCAGCAAAGCTTGCCTGAGGGTGTGACCATGAAACACAACCAGGGCACCGACAAACTCAGCATCAACCGCCGAGGAGAACCGGGCACAGTGGGTGACAGCTTTGTGTTCAGGCCCCAAAACGACTTGCGCAGCTCAGTGGCCAGCACGGTGTGCATCAGTGCTGCGGGTCGGGTTCGCTGGCTATCGGGGGACAAATGCAGCAACTGAAGGTCCACGCTGTGGGCAACCGCCGTTGTTCGGGCTGGGGCTTGATCGAGGCCTTGGTCGCTTTGGGCGTGCTCTCCCTGGGCGTTCTGGGCTTGCTGTGGCTGCAAGGCAAGACGGCCATGTCATGGCGCAGCCAGCTCAACACCGAACAAGCCGCTTGGCTGGTCCAAGACATGGCAGAACGCATGCGCGCCAACCGAGGGCAATTGGACGCCTATCGCCTGAGCTGGGGCCAAGTGCCC
The DNA here is from genome assembly GCA_964201395.1 of Limnohabitans sp. Classification (GTDB taxonomy): domain Bacteria; phylum Pseudomonadota; class Gammaproteobacteria; order Burkholderiales; family Burkholderiaceae_C; genus Limnohabitans. The sequence continues at coordinate 8,849 of CAXNFO010000023.1, read as the reverse complement.
AACAACGTGGACTGCACCAACCAACCCTGCCACTTGGTCGGATGGGCTTGGGCCGATCTGTGGGCATGGACCCGAGAAGTACAAAGCCGCATGCCCGGCGCACAAACCCAGATCTGGCCTTCGCCATCCGATCCGCAACACATCGGCATTGCATTGGCCTGGCGCGACCCGGACAAAGCCCTGATGGAACCCAGCGCACAGCCCCCGGGCCTGAACTGCCCGGCTCAGCACCGTTGCTTTTGGTTGCATGTGCGGCCATGAAAATGCCTCAACGCAATCCACATCTGGCCGATCCAGAAATGTTGCAGCGCCAATCCGGTCTGAGTTTGGCCGATTGGTTGGTGGGCCAAGCTTTGGCGGCCATGGTGGTTTTGGCCGCCCTGAGCACTTGGGGTTTTGCGCAACAAAACCACACACTGACCCAAGAGGGCCTGCAACAAGCCCAACAAATGAGCTGGGTGTGGCGCACCCTGGGTCAACACATCCGGCAAGCCGGTGCGGCACAGGCGACGCAGGTCGCTGCGGGCCCCATTGCTTTGTCCACCCCCACGCCCATGTGGGCTGCCGCTGATGGCACGGGCACGTTGGCCGACAGTTTGACCACGGCCCACCTGCGCAGTCTAGAGGGACGTGACTGCCAAGGCAACACCAAAGGCAGCAACAGCACCATGCAAAACCGTTTCACCGTCAACACCAAATCAGAGCTGACCTGCCTTGACGCATCCAACCCCAGCGCCAGCGCACAGGCCTTGGCCGAGGGCATCGAGGACCTGCAGTTGCGCTATGCGCAAAGCACCTCAGATGGCAATGGCTTGACCCAATTGCAATGGGTGCCGGCCCAAGCGGGCATGACTCCCAGCCAAATACTGGCCGTGGAGGTGTGCATCCGGCGCACGGGCGCACCCGTTTCAAAGGCCGTGCCCACCGCCATCCAGGGCTGCCGGGGCGAAAGCCTGCCCAGCGATGGCCGCGTGCGTTGGGTGCAACGCCAAGTTTTCGCCTGGCGCCAAACGTCCCATCTGGGCCCATGAAAACCCCCAATCGCCTCCACCAAGGCTGGGCATTGCCCACGGTCATGGCCGTGTTGGGTCTGTGTGCCTTGAGCGCCACGTCTTTGGCGCGGGGCTTGTGGTTGCATGCCAACTTGTTGCGCAGTGATGGCGACGAGTTGCGGGCACGCTGGGGCGCAGAGGCCTTGCTGCGCGAAGCCGAACAAGATTTGCTGGCCAGCTTTGCGGCCATCAAGGACGCACGCCACAGCACCCCAGCGCCAGAGACATTGCCCCAAACACCTTTCATTCCCCATACCAGCGCGGGTGTGGCGCAGCTGAAAAAAGCCTTGCCGTCTGGCCTGTGCATGGATGGCATTTGTGCCCCCGATGCCTTGGAACCCACCTCTGCCACACAGTGGCTACAGCGCTTGAACACGGCTGCACGCTATGGCCAGTACACCGGCGGGGGAGCCGGTTGGGACGGCCAACTCAACCCCGCTTTGGCTGAGCGCAGTGGCTATTGGTTGGAGGCTTTCTCCAGCGCTGACGCCACCAAGACCACCCCGCTGTGGCGCATCACGGCCCTGGCCCAAGCCTCGCCGCGGTCTGCGCCCATCGTCTTGCAGGCTTGGTGGCAAGGGGCAAGCGACAACACCACCGGCGGGCGATGGCTGAGTTGGCATGAGGTGCTGCCATGAGAATTCGCCAACAGTCCGGATTGAGCTTGATGGAAACACTCTTGGTGCTGGCCCTGCTCGCCGTGGTCATGAGCTGGGCGGTGCCCCAATACCAAAACCATTTGCGCCGCGGGCAGCGCCAATTGGCCAAACTCAGCTTGATGCAAACCGCCCAATGGTTGGAGCGTGCAGCAGCCACCCAAGGCACTTACCCCACCCCCACACAAGTGCCCCCTGCCCTGCTGCAGGTTTCTGGCGGGGCCTACCAAATTCAACTGCAAACCGACCCTGCCGCCAACACCTTTTTCCTACAAGCTGTGCCGCAAGCCAGCCAAGCACCTGATGCCTGCGGTGTGTTGACCCTGAACCATTTGGGCGAACAAGGCGCTCAGTACGCCAGCCTGTCAGCCAAGGAGTGTTGGGGCCGCTGATAATCAGTGCCATGTCTGACCGCGATGCATTCTGGATGGACCAGGCCCTGCGCTTGGCCGAACAAGCCCTCTACATCACCACCCCCAACCCCCGGGTGGGTTGTGTGCTGGTTTCTCCCCTGGGTCAAAGCATTGGCCAAGGCCATACCCAGGCTGTGGGCCAGGCGCATGCCGAGGTCATGGCCTTGCAGCAGGCGCTGCAAGCGGGCCATGACACCCTTGGCGCCACCGCCTACGTCACCCTAGAACCCTGCAGCCACCACGGCCGCACACCGCCATGTTGCGATGCACTGATCCAAGCCCAGGTGGCCCGGGTGGTCATCAGCGTCCAAGACCCCAATCCCTTGGTAGCAGGGCAAGGCATGGCCCGCTTGCGTGCGGCTGGTATCGAGGTGGCTTTGGGCGAGGGTCAAGCGCGGGCACAGGAGATCAATATTGGTTTTCTCAAGCGCATGCAAACGGGCTTGCCCTGGGTGCGCATGAAGGTGGCGGCGTCGATGGACGGCCAAACCAGCCTGAGCAACGGCGTCAGCCAATGGATCACCGGGCCAGCCGCGCGCCAAGATGGGCACCACTGGCGCGCCCGCGCCTGTGCGGTCTTGACCGGCGTGGGAACGGTGCTGCAAGACAACCCCTTGCTCGATGTGCGCCTGGTCGACACCCCCAGGCAGCCGCCTTTGGTGGTGGTGGACAGCCAATGGCAAACGCCCCTCAACGCAGCGCTGTGGGGGCCCCAGCGGCCGGTTTGGGTTTACGGCGCACAGGCCAACGCAAACGCGCGCGAGGCTTTGAACCAGTGCGGCGCGCAAACCGCCTTGCTGGCCAACCCCAGCGGCAAGGTGGACTTGGCCGCTTTATTGGCCGATTTGGGACAGCGTGGCATCAACGAATTGCACATCGAAGCCGGCCACAAACTCAACGGCTCGTGGTTGCGCGAAGGCTTGGTGGACGAATTGCTGCTTTATTTGGCACCCTGCCTGATCGGGCCCGGCCAGGGCATGGCCCAATTGCCCACCCTGGACAGCCTGGAGGCGGCCATCCGCTTGCGCTGGGTCGACACCACCCCCTTTGGCGACGATCTGCGCTTGATGGCCAGGGTGCTGCGCTGAACCCTGCGAGAATACGCACATGTTCACCGGAATCATCACCGGCGTGGGTCGCATCGTCGACGTCCACGACCTGGGTCGCTCTTTACAACACGGCAAGCGCCTGAGCCTGTCCGTGTCCGATGGCTATTTGGCCGATGTGGGCCTGGGCGACAGCATCGCCATCAACGGCGCTTGCATGACCGTCACCGACTTGCAACCCCAAGAAAACCGCTTTTGCATTGACATCTCTGCCGAGTCGCTGGACAAAACCAGCGGCCTAGACGGCTTGGGCGAAGTCAACCTGGAAAAAGCCCTGCGTGCCAACGACCGCTTGGGCGGGCATCTGGTGTCAGGCCATGTCGATGGCATGGGCAGCGTGGTTCAATTTGAACCGGTTGGCGAGAGCTGGATATTGCGCCTGCTGGCCCCCGCCGATCTGGGCAAATACCTGGCCTACAAAGGCTCCATCACCGTCAATGGGGTGAGCCTCACCGTTAACCGCGTCCTTGACCATGCCGAGGGCACCGAAATCAGCATCAACCTGATTCCCCACACGGTGCAAAACACCGCTTTGCACCGGCTCCAAGTCGGGACAAAAGTCAATTTGGAAATCGATCTCATTGCCCGCTACGTCGAGCGCATGTTGCGCGCCGACCCCAGCTTGGCACCTCCCCACCCATGAATGCAGCTTTGAAACCCATACCCATCTCCCCTGTTGAAGACATCGTGGCCGAGCTGCGCGCTGGCCGCATGGTGATCTTGGTCGATGAAGAAGACCGCGAAAACGAAGGCGACTTGGTGCTCGCCGCCGACCACGTGAGCCCCGAGGCCATCAACTTCATGGCCCGCTTTGGCCGTGGCTTGATTTGCCTCACCCTCACGCGCGAGCGCTGCCAGTACCTGGGCCTGCCACCCATGACGATGCGCAACGGCACCTCTCACGGCACCGCCTTCACCGTGTCCATCGAGGCCGCCGAGGGGGTCTCCACCGGCATTTCTGCGGCCGACCGGGCGCGTACCGTGCAAGTCGCGGTGGCCGCCCACAGCCGCGCCCAAGACCTGGTTCAGCCCGGCCATGTGTTTCCCTTGCAAGCGGTGGATGGCGGCGTGTTGATGCGCGCCGGCCACACCGAAGCGGGTTGCGACCTGGCCCGCATGGCCGGTTGCAACCCCAGCAGCGTGATCTGCGAAATCATGAAGGACGACGGCACCATGGCCCGCCTGCCCGATTTGCAACTGTTTGCAGCCGAGCATGGCCTGAAGATTGGCACCATCGCCGACCTGATCGAGCACCGCAGCAAAACCGAATCCTTGGTCAGCAAAGTCGGCAGCCGCGCTTTGCAAACCCCCCACGGCGTTTTTCAAGCCCATGCGTTTCAAGAGCCCAATTCTGGGAATGTGCACCTGGCCTTGGTGCGTGGCCAATGGGACGCGCGCACACCGGTCTTGGCCCGTGTCCATGAGCCTTTGTCGGTGCTCGACGCCCTCGAGGTTGGGCGCGCCATGCACTCGTGGAGCCTGGACGCGGCCTTGCAACGCATTGACCAAGACAACTGCGGTGTGGTGGTGCTGCTCAATTGCGGCGAATCGGCCCAGCAATTGCTGGCCCAATTTGATGGCACCGCACGCTCCGCACACGGCCCCGAGCGCGGCCGCATGGACTTGCGCTCGTATGGCGTGGGGGCCCAAATACTGCGCGAATGCGGTGTCCAACGCATGCGCTTGATGGGCACGCCGCGGCGCATGCCCAGCATGACCGGTTATGGCCTGGAAATTACTGGCTACCTGATCCCTGGCGACAGCGCCTGACTGACCCTTTGGAGCGGCCATGTTCACCCCACAAAACCCACCCCAAACTGCGCAACTCAATGGTGCAGGCCTGCGCATTGGCATTGTGCAAGCCCGCTTCAATGCCGACATCACCGATGCGCTGCACCAGGCCTGCGTGGCCGAGTTGCAGGCCCACCAAATAGACCCCCACAACATCGAGACGGTGCAGGTGCCTGGCGCGCTGGAAGTGCCTCTGGCTTTGCAAGCCTTGGCCGAACGCGATGACTTTGATGCCTTGATCGCCTTGGGTTGCATTGTTCGGGGCGAGACCTATCACTTCGAGCTGGTCGCCAACGAATCCGGCGCCGGCGTCACCCGGGTGGGTTTGGACCACGGCATCCCCATCGCCAATGCCATCTTGACCACCGAAAACATGGCCCAGGCCGTGGCGCGCCAAACCGACAAGGGCCGCGACGCGGCCCGGGTGGCCATCGAAATGGCTTTGTTGCTGGAGCGATTGCGTTGAGCACCGAGCGCCCCCCGCGCCAAATCCGCACCGGCACCACCCAAACAGGCGCGCGCAAGGCCGGCAGCAAAACACCGCGCAGCCGCTCACGCGAATTTGCCCTGCAAGCGCTGTACCAAGTTCAAGTTGGTGGCAACAATGTGGCAGCCGTGGACGCCTTTACCCGCGAGCTGGCTGGCTTTCACAAAGCCGATCCCGACCATTACATGGCGCTTCTTGAAGGCTGCGCCCAACACAGTGCCGCCTTGGATGTGCTGATCACGCCTTTGCTGGACCGGCGCATGCTGGAGATATCGCCTGTGGAGCACGCCATCATGTGGATCGGTGCTTATGAGCTTCAACACTGCGTGGACGTGCCCTGGCGCGTGGCCATCAACGAATGCGTTGAACTGGCCAAAGAGTTTGGTGGCACCGATGGCCACAAATACATCAACGCCGTGCTCAACGGTTTGGCCGCGCAACTGCGCCCACAAGAGGTACAAGCAGACCGTGAGGCGGGGTTGGCGCGAGGCTGATACCCCACACCACCATGCCACACGCCATGCAACTGTCGCAACGCGCCCAACGCATTGAGCCGTTTTATGTGATGGAAATGGGCAAAACTGCGGCACTGTTGGCGCAGCAATTCGCCCACACCGACCGCCCCATGATCGCCCTCAACATCGGAGAGCCCGACTTCACGGCCCCACCCCTGGTGCAAGCGGCAGCCCATCAAGCCATCCAAGATGGGCAGACCCAATACACCCACGCCCTGGGCTTGCAAGCTTTGCGCGAGCGCATCAGCCAGTGGTATGCAAAGCGTTGGGACTTGGCTGTGGCCCCTGAAAGAATTGTGGTCACTGCGGGCGCATCAGCTGCCCTGCACCTGGCCTGCATGGCACTGGTGGACGAAGGCGACGAGATGCTGTTGCCCGATCCCAGCTATCCCTGCAACCGCCAATTTGTGCAAGCGGCTGGCGGTCGCGCTGTGCTGCTGCCCACCAGTGCAGCGCAGCGTTATCAGCTCGATGCCGCTCAAGTGCGGCAAGCGTGGGGCCCCAAAACCAAAGGCGTGCTGCTGGCCAGTCCCTCCAACCCCACCGGCACCTCCATTCACCCCGACACCTTGCGCGACATCGACCAATTCGTGCAACAGCGTGGCGGGGTCACCATCGTCGATGAAATTTACCTGGGCTTGTCGCACGACAGCACTTACGGGCAAAGCGCTTTGCGACTGGGGGAGCATGTGATCAGTGTCAACAGCTTTTCCAAATACTTCCACATGACCGGCTGGCGGCTGGGCTGGCTGGTGGTGCCGCCCTCACTGGTACCGGTGCTCGAGTCCTTGGCCCAACACCTGTTCATTTGCCCCAGCACCATTGCCCAGCGCGCCGCCTTGGCCTGTTTTGAACCCGAGAGCTTGGCCATTTACGAGCAACGCCGCAACGAGTTTCAGTTGCGCCGCGACACCGTGGTGCCAGCCCTGAATGAAATGGGCATGGCCGTTGATGTCATGCCCGATGGCGCTTTTTACGCTTGGGCCAATGTGGCCGCCATTTGTGCGCGCTTAGGGCTGGCCAACAGCTGGGATTTTTGCTTGGCTGCCATGCAGCATGCCCACGTGGCCATGACGCCTGGGCGCGACTTTGGCCAGCACGGCACTGAACACCACGTGCGTTTGTCCACCGCCAGCAGCCTGCCCGACTTGGTTCAGGCCATGCAACGCTTAAAGCAATGGTTGTCGCATGGCTGATTTATTTGTTCACCCGATTCGCATTTATTGGGAAGACACCGATGCCGGCGGCATTGTGTTTTATGCCAACTACCTGAAGTTTTTTGAGCGCGCCCGCACCGAATGGCTGCGCCATTTGGGTTTGGAGCAACAGCATTTGCGCGAAACCACCGGCGGCATGTTTGTCGTCACCCACACCAGCTTGCGCTACTTGTTGCCTGCACGGCTTGACGATGTCATACAAGTCAGCGCTGAACTGCAAGACAAAGGGCGCGCCAGCTTGAGCCTGATGCAGCAAGCCTCGCGCCAAGATGGGACCACATCGACCCTGCTGTGCGAAGGCAGCATCCGCATTGGCTGGGTGGATGCCGCCAGCATGCGCCCTGCGAGAATACCCACTTCCCTTCTGGACCTGTTGCCATGACCCAAGATTTTTCAATCATCCACCTCCTGCTCAATGCCAGCTGGGTGGTTCAAGCCGTGGTGCTGTTGCTGATGGGCGTGTCGGTCGCCAGTTGGACCGCTATTTTTCGCAAGGCCATTGCCCTCAAGCAAATCAAAGCCCTGAATGAAAACTTCGAGCGCGACTTTTGGTCCGGCACCAGCCTGAATGACTTGTACGCCGCTGCCACCAGCAATGCCAAGCTGGCCGGTCCCATGGAGCGTATTTTTGCCAGCGGGATGCGCGAATACCAAAAACTGCGCGAGCGCCGCATCAGCGACAGCGCGGTGTTGATGGACGGCGCGCGCCGCGCCATGCGCGCCAGCTACCAGCGCGAGATGGATGCCATCGAATCGCAGTTGTCGTTTTTGGCTTCGGTCGGTTCAGTCTCGCCCTACGTGGGCTTGTTTGGCACGGTGTGGGGCATCATGCACGCCTTTACCGGCCTGGCCAGCATGCAGCAAGTCACCCTGGCCAAAGTGGCCCCTGGCATTGCCGAGGCCTTGGTCGCCACCGCCATTGGTTTGTTTGCCGCCATTCCCGCCGTGTTGGCCTACAACCGCTTCAGCCGCGACATTGAACGCGTCGCCATCCGCTTGGACACCTTCATGGAAGAGTTCTCCAACATCTTGCAACGCAATGTGGGCAGCCAGTCCACATCGGGTCATTGAGCGGGGCTACCCACATGCCCTCTGCCTCACCCCGCAGCGCCCGTGGTCGGCGGGCCATCAACGACATCAACATGGTGCCCTTCATCGACGTGATGTTGGTGCTGTTGATCATCTTCATGGTCACGGCTCCGCTGATTTCGCCCAGCGTCATCGACGTGCCCAGCGTGGGAAAGGCCTCGACACAACCCGATCAGGTCATCCAAGTGTTGATCGATGCGCAAGAAAAAATCGAACTCAAGTCGACCGGCAGCACCAGCACCCAAATTTCGGTCACCCTGTCCTCTTTGCCGCAACAAGTGATGCAATTGCAAGGGGGCAATGCCAACACCCCGGTAGTGATCAGTGCCGACAAAGGCATCAAATACGAAACCGTGGTCAAGGTGATGGACAGTTTGCAACGCGCAGGGGTGCAACGCGTGGGTTTATCGGTGCAGCTCCAACCTTGATCGACACAGCCACCCCATGAGCACCGCTTCGATGCACCTGGAACTTGCACCGCCACCGGCCCAAGGTTTGGGGCGCTCGCTGGGCCTGGCACTGG
>CAXNFO010000022.1:0-13226 GCA_964201395.1 Limnohabitans sp. | reverse complement strand
TGTTGCCACTGGTCATCTTGGCCACGGCGGCCACGGTGATTGCGTCTCAGGCCTTGATCTCGGGTGCATTCAGCGTGACCAAGCAGGTCATTCAACTGGGCTTTTTGCCCCGCTTGCAGGTGCTGCACACCAGCGTGCGCGAAACCGGGCAAATCTATATCCCGTTTGTCAACTGGGGCCTGTTTGTGGCCATCGTGTTGGCGGTGGCGCTGTTCAAGTCGTCGAGCAATTTGGCCGCCGCCTACGGCATTGCGGTGTGCACCGACATGCTGATCACCACCGTGCTGACGTTTTTTGTCATCCGCTACAGCTGGAAGTACCCGCTGTGGCTGTGCGTGGCTGCGACCAGTTTCTTCTTTGTGGTGGACTTGGCGTTTTGGGCCTCCAACCTGCTGAAGTTTTTTGAGGGTGGCTGGTTCCCGCTGGCCATCGGCGGACTCATTTTGTTGTTGATGCTGACTTGGCGTGATGGCCGCGAGCTGCTGAGCAACAAATTGCGCGACGACGCCATTGATTTGCGCTCATTTTTGGATTCGGTGTTCACCATGCCGCCCACCCGGGTGTCGGGCACGGCGGTGTTTTTGACCGCCGACCCAGGCGCCGTGCCCAATGCCTTGTTGCACAACCTCAAACACAACAAGGTGCTGCACGCGCAAAACCTGTTTGTAACGGTGTGCAACCATGAGGTGCCCTGGATTGGGCTGGACAAGCGCATCGAAACCGAGTCGCTGGGCCATGACTGCTGGCAGGTGACCATCCATTACGGTTTCAAAAATGACCCCGATGTGCCCTTGGCGCTGAGCTTGTTGCACGGGCGTGGTTGCGACCTTGAGCCGATGAACACCAGCTACTTTTTGTCGCGCGACAGCATCGTGCCCACGGTGCATGGCGAAATGGCGCAATGGCGCGAAAAACTGTTTGCGCAAATGCACCTCAACGCCAGTGCGGCTGCTGACTTCTTGAAGTTGCCCAGCAACTCGGTGGTGGAGCTGGGCAGCAAAATCGAAATTTGAGCGCGCTGCGCCCAACTCGCTTTCACTGCTAAGCTTGCCGGCCATGGACATCCTATTTGTTGCCGATCCGCTGGCGTCTTTCAAAATCTACAAAGACAGCACCTTTGTGATGATGCGCGAGGCCCAGCGCCGGGGCCACGCCATCTGGGCCTGCGAAACCCAAGACCTGTCGTGGCGCAGTGGTGGCCAGGTGCAAGCGCCCATGCAGCACATCGTGTTGCAAGAGGGTGCCGACCCGTGGTTTCGCGTGCAAGACAGCGCTGTGCGCGCTTTGCACAGCCTGGGTGCGGTGGTGATGCGCAAAGACCCCCCCTTCGATAGCGAATTTTTTTACGCCACACATTTGCTCGAGCGTGCCGAGGTGGAGGGCGCGCGGGTGTTCAACAAACCTGCGGCTTTGCGCGACCACCCTGAAAAACTCGCCCTGATGGAATTCGCCCAGTACGCCAGCCCCACGCTGGTCACGCGCAGCGCGCAAGACGTGCGCGACTTTCATGCCGAGCACCAAGACATCATCTTGAAGCCGCTGGATGGCATGGGGGGCATGGGCATTTTTCGGGTGCGCGCCGATGGCCTGAACCTGGGCGGCATCATCGAAACCCTGAACCGCGATGGCGCCCAAAGCCTGATGGTGCAAAAGTACATCCCTGCCATTGAACAGGGTGACAAACGCGTGCTGGTGATTGGTGGCAAGGCCGTGCCGTTTGCGCTGGCGCGCATCCCCCAAGGCGGTGAGGTGCGTGGCAACCTGGCCGCCGGTGGCAAGGGCGTGGCGCAGCCGCTGAGCGCGCGCGACCAGGCCATTGCCGCCGACCTCGGCCCCCAGTTGGCAGCCCGTGGCCTGCTGTTGGTGGGCTTGGATGTGATTGGGGACTGCCTCACCGAGGTCAATGTCACCAGCCCCACTTGCTTTCGCGAAATCATGGACCAAACCGGTTTTGATGTGGCAGCCATGTTCATCGACGCTTTGGAGCAAGCCCTGGCCTGACCGCGCGGGCCTTCGGCCTGCGCCCACAAGGTTTGCGACGCAGGCTTGCGTGTGGTCTGGTTAAAATTCCCTGTCCCCCAAGCCCTTGGGATCGCGCGGCCAGTGTGAGCGTGCACCATTTGCCCCTGTTTGCGCCATGCTGATACACCCTGAATTCCCTCCTACCCTGGAAGCTGCCCATGCCCGCCTGGCTGCGGTGCAGGTGCACGACTACGCGCGCACACGCCAATCGCTGCACGGTGCGGTGACCCAGCTCTCGCCCTACATCACCCACGGTTACTTGAGCGTGCCCGAAGTGGCACGGGCCATGGTGGCGCGCTTTCGCATTGGGGTGCAGCACCGCTTGATCCACGAGCTGGGTTGGCGCGAGTACGCCCAACACCTGTACGCCCACCTGGGCGATGGTTTGGGTCAACAGGCCTTGTGCCCGGGCCCCTTGCTGGACAGCGACTTCAAGCCTGAGTTGCCGCTGGACGTGCGCCACGCCGCCACCGGTATTGCTGCCATCGACTTGGCGGTGAGCATGTTGTACAGCTGCGGTTATTTGCACCACCAGGCCAGGATGTGGTTGGCCAGTTACATCGTGCATGTGCGCAAAATCGATTGGCGGGTGGGTGCGCTGTGGATGCAAGCCCATTTGCTCGATGGCGATGTGGCGAGCAACTGGCTCAATTGGCAGCGCGTGGCCGGGCTGGCCGGTGACCCGCCTTGGGTGTTCAACGCCGAAACCGTGTCCCGCCATGCGCCCTCAGACTGGCACAGCCGTGGCTCCATGATCGACAAACCCATCGAGATGATGGAGATCATGGCGCACAACGCGGCCTCGTTCACCATCTCTGAAGAGCTCAAACGCATCCCTTGGGCGATGAGTGAGCCCGAGCTGTTGCAGCAACCCCCGGCCTTGCTCAACTGGCACCACCCCGACCCGCAGGCCTGGGCCGGGCGCGATGTGTGGTTGGTGCATCCGTGGTCTTTGGCCGCCTTGCCCAGCGATTTGCCCAGCGGCGTGGTCGCCGTGGGTTTGTGGTGCGAGGAGTGGATGCAGGCTATGCCGTGGAGCTTCAAGCGCTGGATGTTTGTGGCCCAGCGCATGGGGGCATTGGCGCCGGTGTGTGCCTTTGGTTCGGCGGCCGATTGGCAAACTGCTTTGTCCCAGGCCAACAGTGTCGCGTGTTGGGACCACCCACGGTTGCCAGCTTGGACCGGCTTGGCCGTACAGCGCAGGTCGCCAGCGCGTTTGTTCAAGAGTTTGGATGAGCCTTGTTTGTCGTTCACCGCTTGGTGGCAGCAGGTCTCACGTGGCGTGCGCCACTTTCGTCACTTGGTGGCTTGATCGGGCTCGCCCGCTGTGGGGGCGGGGCGCACTGCGGTCACAAAATGCTCGGTGTCGCCAAAACAAGTGGGCAGGCCTTTGTGTTGTGCGTACTCGAGCACCACCTTTTGCCCAATGTGGGTGTTGATCTGATCGACCACCGCAGCATCGCGCACCGTGAAGGTGAATTTCTCTGGCACCGCCGGGACCGTTGCCAGGGCACGCACCTGCTCACCCTCCCAGGTTTTGCAGACCCAGCCTTTGTTCGATATTTTTTGCACATAGCCCACGCTCTCGCCGCGCGAATAGGCATAGTGGTACGCGGCAAAGAAATAAGCCACCACCAGCACCAAGGCCGCCACCCCCAACCACAGCAGCGTGCGCACCAGCTTGGCAGTCCAGCGGCGCAGCGTGAGGCTGGCGGTATCCAGGGTTTGTTTCATGAGGTCATGGTAGCGCACGGTTGTGACGGACCTGTTCTCGGGTGTGATGAAATCGGGCATGGGCACATTGCGAGGCAGCGTGCCAACATGACAGAGGTGGGGGAATGAAAAAAATTACGGCGTGGGTGTTGGCGGTGGTTTTGGGTGGGGTGTTGCTGATGCTGGGCGTGTGGCGCTACAGCTTGCCCCAGCGAGACGGGACCTTGCCTTTGACGGGTTTGAGCGCTGCCGTTCAGGTGCACTACGACGAGTTTGGGGTGCCCCATTTGCAGGCGCAAAACGATGCGGACTTGTACCGTGCATTGGGCTTTGTCCATGCGCAAGACCGCTTGTTCCAAATGGAGATGATGCGGCGCTTGGCCAAAGGCGAGTTGGCCGCCGTCTTGGGCCCCAAATTGCTGGACACCGATCGGGTGTTTCGCACCGTGGGCCTGCGCCACCATGCCGAGCAAGCGGCTGCGCGCTTTGACACCCAAAGCGAAGCCGGGCAAGCGATGCTCGCTTATTTGGACGGGGTGAACCAGTTTCAAAGCAGCCGGCCTTTGCCGCTGGAGTTTCACCTCTTGCGCATCCAACCGCAGCCCTTTACCCTGGCCGACACCTTCAGTGTGGCCGCATACATGGCCTACAGTTTTGCGGCTGGGTTTCGCACCGAACCGGTGTTGTCTCAGGTGCACAACGAACTCGGCCCCAGCTACAGCGCCTTGTTTGACCGCACTTGGCAAAGTGAAGGCGTGTGGCGCCAACCGGCCCCTGCACCGGTGTCAGTGCCCCCTGTGGCCCTGGCCCAAAGCGCTGCGCCGAGCCCACTGCGCTGGGCCGCAGCATCTGCGCACACCCAAGCCGCGAGTGGTGCCCACCAATGGCTGCGCTGGTCGCAAGCGGCGATGGATGTGGCGGGCATGCCGGTGCTTGAGGGCAGCAATGCCTGGGTTGTGTCGGGCCATCGCACGGCCAGTGGTCGCCCCTTGTTGGCGGGAGACCCGCACATCGCCTACTCGGTGCCAGCGGTTTGGTACGAGGCCCACCTGAGCAGCCCGGGCTTTGAGTTGTATGGCCACTTTTTGGCCCTCAACCCCATGGCCTTGCTCGGCCACAACCGCGACTTTGGTTGGAGCCTGACCATCTTCCAAAACGACGACACCGATTTGGTGGCGCTCACCGTGGATCCGAAAAATCCCAACCGCATTTGGCACCAAGGGGCCTGGGTAGATTTGAGCGTGCGCGAAGAAACCATTGCGGTCAAAGGCTCAGACAACGTGGTGCTGCAAGTGCGCACCTCGCCGCACGGCCCGGTGATCAATGACGCCTTGCCCTCACCTTCCAACGGCCAACCCTTGGCCCTGTGGTGGACGCTGTACCAAACCGAAAACCCCATCGTCGAGGCCTTCTACCAACTCAACCGCGCCAACACCTTGGACAAAGCGCGCCAAGCGGCCAGCCTGGTCCATGCGCCAGGTTTGAACGTGCTGTGGGCCAATGCGCAAGGCGACATCGGTTGGTGGGCTGCAGCCCGTTTGCCCATTCGCTCCGATGGCGTGGACCCATCGCGCATCTTGGACGATGCGCGTGGCGAGGCGGTCAAACTGGGGTTTTTGCCCTTTGAGCGCAACCCCCAAGAAGAAAACCCAGCGCGTGGCTACATCGTGTCAGCCAACCACCAACCTGCCGGAGCGACAGTGGTGCCCGGCTACTACAACCCCGGCGACCGGGCGCGGCGTTTGTTCCAGCAACTCGGTCAAGACACGGTGCGCTGGGACACCAGCAACACCCAGGCCTTGCAACTGGACAACCAAACCGATTACTTTGTGCGCACATGGCGGCCCTTGGCCGACGAGTTGCGCGCCGCTGCCGCCAATGATGAGGAGCGCATGTGGGTTGAGTTGCTGTTGGCTTGGGATGGCCAGCACGGCGCCGACAAAATTGCCCCCACCTTGTCCAACCAGTTGGCCTTTGATGTGTTGCAACAAGCCATGGCCGATGAGATGGGGCCGGAATGGATGGCGTTGCTCTTGCGCACCCGCTTGGCCGACATGGCTTTGCTCCGCTTGGCCGCCCATGCCCAGTCGCCGTGGTGGGATCGGCGCGATACCCCTGGGGTGGAAACCCGTGCCCAGGTGGTGGCCGATGCCTGGCGCGCCAGCGTCAAACACCTGAAAACCACTTTTGGTCCTGTGGTGCAAAACTGGGCGTGGGGCCAGGTGCACACCCTGACCCATGTGCACCCCTTGGGCCGAGTCGGCCCGTTGGACCGGGTCTTCAATGTGGGGCCGTTTGCCATGGCCGGTGGGCGCGAAGTGCCCAACAACCAAAGTTATTCATTGGGCCCTGCACCGTGGGTGGTTACCTACGGGCCTTCAACCCGGCGCGTGATTGACTTTGACCGACCGCAAGCGGCACAAGGTGTGTTGTCGGTGGGGCAAAGCGGCGTGTGGGGCGATCCGCACTACAGCGACCAAGCGCTGATGCATGCCCAAGGCCGCAGCCGAGGCCAATGGTTGGACGCGCCCGATGTGGACGCGCACACCCGCAGCGTGCTGTTTTTGCGCGCCCCGTGATGGCCGTCAGCGAGGTGGCTTATTCGACCTGGATGCCCGCTGCTTTGACCACCGGTGCATAGCGGCCCAAGTCGCGGCGAATTTCATCGCGAAATGCCTCGGGGCTGCCCGGCGTGGCCTCGATGCCGAGCACGCGCAGTTTGTCGCGCACCACCGGGTCGTTCAAGGTGGCGTTGAGTTCGGTATTGAGCTTTTGAATGATGGCCGCCGGTGTTTGCGCCGGTGCCAAAAAACCCACCCATGACGCAGCGTTGAAATCGCTCACGCCGCTCTCGGCAAAGGTGGGCACATCGGGCAATGAACTGGCGCGCTGGAGGCTGGACACGGCCATGGGTTTGAGCTTGCCCGACTTCACATGGTTATAGGCGCCAGCGACTGCGGTGTAGACCAGCGGGATGTTGCCGCCCATCACATCGATCATGGCCTGACCACCGCCTTTGTAGGGCACGTGGGTGAGTTGCGCGCCCGAGCGAATTTTGAACAGCTCACCGGCGATGTGCGGCGTGCTGCCAGTGCCCGAGGTGCCATAGGACAAACCCCCTGATGTTTTTTTCGACAACGCAATCAACTCTTGCAGGTTTTTGGCTGGAACGTTGGGGTTGGCCACCAAGATCAAAGTGGCGTCCCCAATCTTGCCAATCGGCGCGTAATCGTTGATGGGGTCGAAACCCACTTTGGCAAACACGTGGGGGTTGATGACCATGGTGCCGTCAAAGCCCATCACCCAGGTGTAGCCATCCGGCGGCGCGGCCTTGGCCAAGGCCATGCCGATGTTGCCCGAAGCACCAGGTTTGTTGTCGATCACGATTTGTTGGTTCAGCCGCCGTCCCAGGTGTTCGGCCACCAAACGCGCACTGGTGTCGGTCACGCCGCCGGGGGTGAAGGGCACGATGATGCGAATGGGTTTGCTGGGGAAGTTGTCGTCAGCGGCGATGGCGCCGGATGCCCACAAGCTGACCCCCAGGGCCAAGGCCCCTGCGAAGCGACGACGGTTGAAATGTGAAGTGAAAGCCATGGTGAGTCTCCAATCATGAAAGCAGTGGTTCAAGGCATGTAAGCGCCGCCGTTGACGAACAGGGTTTGGCCCGTCATATAGGCCGAGGCGTTGGAAAGCAAAAACAAAACCGGGCCCACGATGTCCTCGGGTGTGGCCATGCGGCCCATCGGCGCGAGCTTGGCCAAAACCTCGGTGGGCAAGGGCGGCTCTCCTTGTTCATCAGAGCGCCCGGTGCCACCACGCAGAAAAGCCGTGTCCACGGGGCCCGGCGCCACGGCGTTGACGCGCACATGGGGCGCGTTTTCCAAAGCCAGTTGGCGCATCAGCAGCAGCAGGCCTGCCTTGGCCGGTCCATAGGCACCATACATCGGCCTGGCCCAAGCGCCCAAGCCCGAAGAAATATGCACCATGCTGCCGTTGGCGCTGGCGCGCAAATGGGGCATCACTGCGCGAGAAATGTAAAACGCCGAGTCCAAGTTGCCTTGCATGACCTCATGCCACACCTCATTGGGGGTGTCTGCCAAGGCCAGTGGCGCGGACATATAACCCACCAAATTCACACAGCCATCCACGCCGCCGAGCTTTGCAGCCGCTTGGGCCACAGCCTGGTCCACGCTGACGGCGTCTTTGGCGTCGATCGGAAACAGGGGCACGCCGGGCAAGGGGTGGCGCTCTATAGAGGCTGGCAAATCCAGCACCGCCACTTGCGCGCCGGCGTGCACGGCCGCTTGCGCCACGGCACGGCCTATGCCGCCACAACCGCCCACCAGCAGCAAGCGCTGTCCAGTTGGGGCCAGGGGGTTGGTTTTCAATTCAGACATCGGTGTACTCCAGGCAAGGGGTGTGGGCAGCTCGCGCGCACCAGCATGGGCTGCGCCAGCACCAAAAACGGTCACAAAGCAGTGGCATGTTAAGGGCTTTTCCGGGCATGGCGCGGCGAAATTTCTGGCATGATGCAATGTATTGATTTGAATCAAATACCTTGCAACTCTTACAACAAATCATCAATGGCTTGATGCTCGGTGGGGTCCTGGCCTTTGTGGCCGTGGCCTTCACCCTCACCATTGGCATGCTCAACTTTTTGAACTTCACCATTCCCGCGCTGTTCATGCTGGCGGGCATGGTCACCTGGGCGTTGTCCACCGCCGGCCCACACTGGATGGGCTGGGGCTGGCACTGGGCCTGGGCGGCGCTGGCGGGTGTGGGGGTGGCGGTGCTAGCCTCCCTGATCATCGAACGCTTCACCTACCGCTACATGAAGGCCCGCTTTGGCGACGCCACCGAACATGCCTTGCCCCTGGTCAGCTCCTTGGGCTTCTTGATTGTGTTTGAACACCTGGCCATGGCGATGTGGGGTGGCGACCCCCAGCGTTTTGAGTTGCCCTTCAAAGACACCAATTTGCAATGGGCGGGGTTGTTTGTGGGCGTGCCGCATTTGATCAGCCTGTGCCTGGCGATTGCTTTGGTTGCGGTCTTGCACCAGGTGCTGGCGCGCACCCAAACGGGTCGCGCTTTGCGCGCGATTGCAGAAAACCCCGATGCCAGCACCTTGATGGGCGTGGAAGTGCAACACATCGTGCCTTTGGTGTTTGTGATTGCCGGCATGCTCTCGGCCATGGCCGGCATTTTGTATGCCGCCAGCTATGGCACGGTCACCCCTTTTATGGGCGAGGCCATCGCCAGCGATGCCATTGCCGGCATGGTGCTGGGGGGCTTGGGCAATATTTGGGGGGCCATCGCTGGGGGCTTGTTGGTGGGCCTGGTCAAGGTCTTGGCCATCAGTGTGTTTGGGGCCGAGATTGAAAAAATCCCCGTCTGGGGTCTGTTGCTGGCTATTTTGATCGTTCGCCCTTCGGGCTTGTTTGGGCACACCCACATCGGCAAGGGGAAGTTTTGATGTCGGGTTATGTCAGCGGTTTGTTGGCCATGTTGGCCATCAACACCATCATTGCTTATTCTGTGTTTGTACCGGCATCTGCGGGCTTGCTCAACCTGGGTGCCGCTGGCTTTGTGCTGGTGGGTGCCTACAGCGCTGGCGCGCTCACCATGTTGTGGGAGTTGCCCCTGTGGGTGGCCGTGCCCTTGGGGGCGGTGGCGGCGGGCTTGGTGGCTTTTTTGATTGCCTTTCCGATCTTGCGCACCCGAGGCATCTACATGGTGTTGGCCACTTTCGCTTTTGCCGAAGTGGTGGCTGGTGTGTTGATCAACATCCCCGCATTGGGGGGTGCAGCAGGCCTGTCGGTCATGGCCTACGCCGGCTTGCCAGTGGTGGCGCCGGTGGCGGTGTTGGTGGTGTGTTTTGTGGCCTGGTTGATGGCCACCCGCTTTGGTTTGTCGGTGCGCGCAGTGCATGACGATGAAAATGTGGCCCACTTGTTTGGCGTGCACCTGCGCATGACCCAGGTGATGGCGCTGACGATTGGTGGCGCCATCGGTGGTTTGGGCGGGGCTTTGTTGGTGCACCAATTCAACTTCATTGACGTGCAATCGACCGGTGCGATGTTCAGCATTTATGTCTTGTTGTATGTGCTGATGGGGGGAACCCAAACCGTGTGGGGGCCCTTGTTTGGCGCCTTGTTCTTCACCTTGGTGCCCGAGGCCTTGCGCAAACTGTCGGAGCTTGATCCATCGCTCAAGTTTTTGGAAGGCGGGCGCTACATCTTTTTTGGCCTGGCTGTGGTCTTGCTCATGATGTGGCGGCCCCAGGGCGTGGTCACCCGCACCATGCTGGAGAACTTGCGTTCGATGTGGGGCGGACAGCGCGCCCAAGCCGATGCGTCTGGCGGGGGTCGCGCATGAGCAGCGTGTTGGAACTCTCCAGGGTAAGCAAATCTTTTGGCGGCCTCAAGGTGATTGACGATGTCAGTTTTTCTGTGCCCAAAGGCAGCCGCACCGCTTTGATTGGGCCCAATGGGGCGGGCAAGTCCACCGTTTTCAACTTGATCTCTGGGGTCTATCCCATCGACAGCGGGCGCATCACGGCACTGGGTCAAGACATCACCCACATGTCGGTGGCGAATCGGGTGGCGCATGGTGTGGCGCGGTCGTTTCAAAACATCCGGCTCATGCCCCACCTGTCCACGGTGGAGAACGTGATGCTGGGCGAGCACCACTTGAGCTCGCCGTGGTCGCTGGCCCGGGGTGAGCGCGCCAGCGAACGTGCCCGCGCTGCTTTGGCCGACGCGGGCCTGGGCACCTATCCGGGCCAAGTGGTGGCTGACTTGCCCTACGGCATCCAAAAGCGCATCGAGGTGGTGCGCGCCATCATGGCCCAGCCGCAAATATTGCTGCTCGACGAACCCGCCGCTGGCTTGAACCATGTGGAGACCGACGAGTTGCGCCGCTTGCTCGAGCGCTTGTCCGAGCGTGGCATCACCTTGCTGGTGGTCGAGCACGACATGCCCTTTGTGCGCACCTTGTGCAACCATGTGGTGGTGCTCAACTTCGGCAAAAAGATTTTCGAAGGGACGCCCGAAGCGGTGCACCGCGACCCAGGCGTGCTCGAGGCCTATTTGGGCACGCCCACACCGGCCGGGGGTGACCATGCTGCTTGATGCCCAAGGTTTGAATGTGGTTTATGGCCGCACCCATGCGGTCAAAGATGTGTCGGTTCAAGTGGGCCAGGGCGAAATCGTCACTGTGCTGGGCGCCAACGGG
Organism: Limnohabitans sp.; assembly: GCA_964201395.1. Lineage (GTDB taxonomy): Bacteria > Pseudomonadota > Gammaproteobacteria > Burkholderiales > Burkholderiaceae_C > Limnohabitans. Next base: position 2,258 of record CAXNFO010000022.1, on the reverse strand, counting down.
GCGGGTAAAAGCTCGCTGCTGCGGGCTTTGCAAGGCATGGTCAAACCCCAGCAAGGCGAGCTGTTGTTCAAAGGCCAGTCGGTGCTGCGCCAAAGTGCTGCGTGGCGTGTTGGGCAAGGCTTGGTGTTGGTGCCCGAGGGGCGGCAAATTTTTGTCAGCCTCACCGTCAACGACAACTTGCTGATGGGCGCTTACATTCGGCGCGACAACCCGCAGCGCGAGATCGACGCCATTTACCAACGCTTTCCCAATTTGGCCGCGCGCCGCGACATGCTGGCCTCGGTGCTGTCGGGTGGCGAGCAACAAATGCTGGCGATTGGCCGTGCCTTGCTCAGCAAGCCCGCGCTGATGATGCTCGATGAGCCCTCCTTGGGCCTGAGCCCCCTGTTGGTGCAGGCGCTGTTTGGCTTGCTCAAAGATTTGAACCGTGACGGTTTGTCGATATTGCTCGTGGAGCAAAACACACACATGGCGCTGGCCACCGCCCACAGGGCCTATGTGTTGGAGTTGGGGCGGATGGTTTTGCAAGGCAATGCCCAAGACATTGCAGCCGACCCGCGCATGGCGGCAGCTTATTTGGGCGCTTGAACACAGGAGCATGAGATGAACAAACGTATGTGGACCCTGGCTTTGGCCGCAGGCCTGGCCTTGCCGGTTTTGAGCCAAGAGCTGGTGTTGGGTTTGACCCATGCCAAAACCGGCCGCTTTGCGGGCGTGGGCGTGGGCACTGAAATCGCCGTGGACATTGCCGTGGCTGAAATCAACGCCGCTGGTGGCGTGAACGGCAAAAAAATCCGCGTCGAAAAATTCGACACCGGCAGTGACGCCAAAAACGCGCAAATAGCGACCCAAAAATTTGCCGAAGATGCCAAGGCCTTGGCCATCATTGGCCCCTTCTCCAGCCAAGAAGCCCAAGTGGCGTTTGCCGCTGGTGAGCGCTTGGAGATTGTGCAAATCCCCAACGCCGCTTCGGCCCCAGGTTTGACCAAGGACCGCAAATGGGCTTACCGTGTCACCGAAGACGAGGGCAAGCAGTTCGGTCGCTTGCTCAAGACCATGTCCGCCAAAGGTGGTGTGTCCAACAAAACGGCTGCGGTGATGTTCCCCAGCGACGAATTTGTCGGCAAGTCCTTGGCCACCTGGATGCCCAATTTGCTCGAGGCCAATGGCTGGAAGATGGTGATTCCGGCTGAGGGCTTCCCCACCAATGCCACCGATTTGTCGCCCCACATCACCAAGCTGCAAGGCAACTCGCCCGGTGTGTTTGCTTTTGCGGGCTTGCCCGAGGGCACAGCCAAGGTGATGAAAGAGCTGCGCCGCCAAGGCCACAACAGCATGCTGATTGGCGGCCAAATCTTTGCCGACCCCGACATTGCCAAGATCTTGGGCAGCGATGGTGAAAACGCCACTTATGTGTCCTGGTACTGGTGGGACCTGAATGACCGCACCCGCCAATTTGAGAAAAAGTTTCTCGATGAAGCCAAAAAGCGCGGCGTCAACAAGACCGGTGCCCACCACGTCGATGCCTCGGCTTACGACATCGTGTATGTGTACGCCGATGTGATGCGCCGCGCGGGCATCTCCGGTGACGCGGCCAAGCTCAAGGCTGAGCGCACCGCCATCCGCGACGCCCTGGCCGCCACCAACCTTGACGGGGTGGTGGGCAAGGTGTGCTTCAGCAAGGACCGCGACTCCGAGCTGGCTGGCTACATCATCCGCATCAAAAATGGCCAGCGCACTTTGCTGGACTCGCACGCGCCTGACCGCTGCATGTGAAGCCGCTGTGGGGCCTGCGCGCCCCACGTGAGACCTGCGTTGTCAAAACGCAGGTCAGAGATGACAACGGGGCCCACTGGGCCCCGTTTTTTTGGGTCACACCATCCTGGGCCACACCAGCCCAGCCCGTCCCATCAGGCGATGTGGGTGTGGTGGTTTTGCAGGTACCAGCTGGATATTTCTTCGCGGGTGGTCCACCACACATCAGGGTGGCTTTGGGCGTGGGCCAAAAACTCGCGAAAACACGGCATGCGGTGCGGATGCCCGGACACGTGGGGATGCAGGCCAATGCTCATGATGCGGCTGGACTCGGCGCTTTCGCGGTACAGCTCGTCAAACTGGTCTTTGAGCATGCGCGCAGCGTCCCAGGTCGACATGGCGCGGCGGTGGAAGAAGGTGAAGTCGTTCAACTCGATGGTGTAGGGCACGTTGACGATGGGGCCTGAGGGTGTGCTGATCAGATAGGGCTGCTCGTCGTTCAT
>CAXNFO010000021.1:0-13289 GCA_964201395.1 Limnohabitans sp. | reverse complement strand
AGGCTTTGTGCTGTAAAACTTCCACACCATGGTCCTCTAAAAAGGCTTTCACCCACACATTGGTGGCGGTGCTCCAAGGGGCTGCAATCACCACCTTTTTGATGTTGTAAGCCGCCATGGCGCACAGCATGGCCGTGGCAGCCGTGGTGGCGGGCTTGCCACAGGCTTGCTGAATGCGCTCGACCAATTGAGCGTCATAGCCTTTTCCCATTCGGGTGGAGGGTGCAGTGGCCGCCAATAAAACCAAGTCCACATCGGCATCGGCCAGTTTTCTGGATTCCTTTTCCAGTTCTGCCACGATCTTGATGGTCGAGTCCGGGTCGACGTTGGACAAAGGCAATCGCGACACATGCAAAGAAACCGAGGCCGGCAGCATGCTGATGAATTCTGGCTCTTGGGTGCTGTTCGATGATGGGACCAAGGTTCCCAGGCGGTGCTTGATGTGGGGCTGGTTCATTGGAAGTTCCTTAAAAATGAAACGGGTTCAGTGTGTGACCAAGCCCAATTCACAGGCTTGAATGTGCAGGGCCAAGTATTTTGAAAAGATGCGGCATTGGGCAAAGCTACCCGCGTGAAACCACAAACCTTGTTGCGGCGTTGGATTCCACATGTTGCAAAGTTCTTGGGTCTGTTCATCGACACCCCAAATAGGACCGACCTTTTCGGCCAATGACTTTCCAAAAAGTTTCTCGACCATCGCCGACTGACCCAAATACCCTTTTGCTGTGACCACCAAATCTGCCTCTAACAAATCACCAGATTTCAGGCGCAACCCATTGGCCTCATAGCGTTCAATGTCATGGGCTTGGATCAAGGAAATTCGCTTTTGACTGATCAGCTCAGAGCATCCGACATTGAAGTAATAGCCACCACCCCGTGTCAAATACATCATTTGCCAGTTGTTGCCGTCTTCACCTTTGTTCAGCCTGAAGCCGGCATTGCTCAAACCTTCCATGGTTTCTTTGTCCAACTCAAGGGCCAACTTCAAGTTGATGCGGTTGGAGGCACGGTACAAAGCCATTGGCGTGCCCACGGTGATCAGGTCGCACTCTGCCAAGTCAATGCCCTGTCCATAAAGCACATAAGGCAGCTGAGCTGTGGGTTCGACGTTTTGAACCATGGTCGGGCTTCTTTGCACCATCGTCACATGCGCTCCGTGCTCACACAGGTCCTGTGAAACATCGTGACCACTGGTGCCTGTGCCCAAGACGACGACCTTTTTGCCCACCCACTTCTGCGCCGACTTATAGTCTGCGGAGTGCAAAACCTCACCTTTGAAGGCTTCCAATCCAGCCACAGGGCTTCGGTCGGGAATGGCACTGACCCCGGTGGCCATGATGATGTGACGAGGTTGCAGATGCCGTTCAACACCTTCACATGTCAACTGGGCATTCCATTGCCCTGCCTTGTCATCAAATTGGGCGGTGACAAATTCGGTGTTGCACCAGACATTCAACTCCATGGCATGAACATAATTTTCAAACCAAGCAGCCACCATGTCTTTGGGTAGAAATTCTGGCCAAACATCTGGAAATGGGATGTAGGGCAAATGGTTGACGGTTCGCTGGTTGTGCAACACCAGCGCTTGATATCGTTTGCGCCAGTTGTCTCCGACCCTGGGGTTGCGCTCAATCACCAAACAGTCGATGTCCAGCTGTCTCAGCCTGGCGGCTATGGACAAACCAGCCTGTCCCGCACCAATGACCAATACCGTGGGTTGCCGGTCCTCATAGCGGGCTTCTTTTTCACGCTTTTCCAGCCAATTGGGACCCAGAAAGCTGCGCCCAAAACCATCGCTCGATTTGGCTTTGCGCTTGAAGCGTTCTTCATGGCCTGCAATTTCAACCAATGCGGTCATCAAAGTCCAGGCTTTGGGTGCACTCGTCTCGGACGCCTGGGTCAGTCTGACCACACCTTCACATGGCCCGATCTTGGTTTGAAAATCAAAAAAGACTTCAATGGTGTCAACATTGGTTCGCTTGACCCACTGCGCAGGCATGCGCTGGTGATTGACCTTGAAATCATGCGGACCATGGTGTCGCGCGGCATGGATCAAAGCTTGTGGCACGGCTGTTGAACCTGAGTGCGTGATGATCTCCCAGTTCAGGGCCAACACATCGCGCCAATGGCAATCCGAATTGAACAAGCTGTCCATATCGGCGACAGTTGGCTGCGAAAGGGCCCGTTCAAATTTTCGAAGCCAATCTTGCGCCATGGAGAGCGTTGACGATGGATCTGGTTTCATGCGGTTTTCCAAATTGACTTGATTGAACACGGTTATTGGACTGGGCTGGATTGAACCATGACATACAACAGCCTGTAAAGATCGTGAATGACAGCATCTCCCAATTGAAGGTTTTGCCAAGCACTGGACTGATCCATGGCTTTCCAAGCATGTCGAACATCTCGCTCCTGCCCAGCTTCCATCAGGACCACCCAATCCGTGTGGCCATCTTGGTGACCTGTCACGCGAACCTGATCCATGCGCTGGCGAATGTCAGGATCATTGCACAAGACAGACACGCTTCCTATGCTGGAAAACGCGCCCAACAGAGGCAAAATGTGCTGCGTCAAACACGCTTGAATATCAGATTGACGTGCTTTGGCACCTCGAATGCGGACCACCCCCAAGACACCACCCGTGCCACTGCCCTGCACCGATAAAACCCGGCAGGTGGCGCGAACGGTTTGGCTGTACCAGGCCCGGCGCTGACGATCACTGTCAGAGACTTGCTTGAGCAACGCCACATACGAAGGCGCGAGCAAGTCTTCTGCCTCGGGCGTTTCAAACAACACCATGTGGCTGGAAGATGCGTCTATGGCTTCATAGCACCGACCCGCAGAAAAAACCGTGCCCACCCTGCTGGGCATGTGGTCACTGAGGTACCAGTCCAGCCACAACTCTCTGACCTCTGGCGCTATGTCGAACCAATAGGCCAGCGCACCCTTTTCACTCATAGTCAAAATCCTTGATGAAATTCGCCATCGTTCCCCAATTTCCCATGATCGCTTGCCCATTCACACCGACCACGAACGAGCGATTTTTTGTCAAACCAACTTTGTGTCATTTTGCGCTGATAGCCCAAGCGTTTTGGACAAATGGCGTCATGGATAACCATTAATCCCAAGACAGAAACCAGTGCTCCAATCTGCCGTCAAAGCCATGGCGGAACGCACCGCTTTAACATCGGCAATCACGGATTGAAAAGGACTGAACATGATGACCCCTCATGAACCCACACTGTCTGGCAAAAAAATATTGATCTCAGGTGCCTCTGCTGGGATTGGCAGAGAAACTGCTTTGCTTTTGGCCTCTCATGGCATGAAGGTGCTGGCCTTGGGGAGAAATGAAGAGGCTTTGCAGTCTTTGCACGACTTGGCCCCCAAGGGCAGCCTGCGCTGGTTGGCCGGGGACCTCAACGAGGCGTCATATTTGGATGCCCTCGAGCCTGAATTGAACGATGTGGATGTCTTTCTCAACAACGCGGGTGTGCTGCGTTATGCCCCCATCATGGATTTGAAATCCACAGATTTTTCGTGGATGTTTCAAACCAATGTGCTGGCTTCCATCGAAATAACGCAACGTGTGGCGCGCCACATGGTGACCCGTCGCAAGGGCCATTTGGTGTTCATGACGTCGATTGCAGCCAGAGAGGTCTACCGAACTGCCTCCGCTTACTGCGCCACCAAACACGCGCTGTCGGCCATGGCGCGTTCCTTTCGCATGGAGTTACAAGAATTCGGCATCAAGGTCAGTGAGATCGCGCCAGGCATGGTGGACACCGATATCCGCGCCAGCAGTGACCACCCGGTGGTGGTCGCAGCCATTCAAAATCGGAAGTTTTCTCCCTTGAGCCCAGCCGAGGTGGCGTCCGCCGTTTTATATGCCCTTCAATCCCCGCCCAACCTGTGTCCCGACCTGATCGAGTTGAGACCTCAAGGTTCCGTTTGATCACCAGCCCCCAAAGGAGTTCACCATGGCACGTCCATCTGCATCCGCATCCAAATCTGCTGCACCCAAACCACTGAAATCAAAGGCCGTGACCAGCAAAACCGCATCTGCACCCGCAAAAGCTGGCAAAGCGGTCAAGACATCAGTCCAAAAAGCGGTCAAGAAACCCAGCAAAAGCGGGGCATCGAAGACCACCTTGTCCGCCATCAAGCCCCTGAAAATACCCAAAACCACTCGCTGGACACCACAAGAATTCATGGTTCAGCACCTGAAAAGCGGCAAATTCAAAACCGGACTTCGCAGCTACGCTGCGTATCGCGACTTGGGCGTACAACAAGCCACCGACGGCGCAGTGCAAGCCCATGTGATTCGCTTGCTGGGCGCTTGCGATCCAGATGTGGTCTCGATTCGACACCTGCATGGCGTCCAATTTCAGTTTCTGTACATGCTCAAAGGATGGATGATCGGCGAATACAACGGCCGCCGCGTCAAAATGGAAGAGGGATCGTGCTGGATACAGCCCAACTCCATTCCGCATACCGTGTTGGACTACTCGGAAAATTGCGAAATGATTGAGCTGATTTTGCCCGGCACATTTAAAACCGTTGAGCTTTGATTCTTGGGCACCGATGGGTGTCAATGACCGTGGGCGATGGTTTCACCGCCATCGACCACCAAGGTCACGCCGGTGATGAAGCTGGCTTCATCTGAATGCAAAAACAAAGCAGCATGGGCCACATCCCAACCCGTGCCTTGCTTGCCCTTGAGCGGAATGCGCCGGTCGCGATCGGCCACCACGTCCTCGCGCTTATGCCCTTTGGCGACCCTGTTTTCAATGGCCATGGGTGTGTTCATCAGACCGGGCAAGATGGCATTCACGCGAACACCATATTTCGCATTGCCAGCGGCCATGTTTTCCGTCATGGCATTCAAAGCTGCCTTCATGGTTTTATAGCCCAGCAACGGATAAGCCTGGATGGAAGCCACCGAGGAAATGCTCACAATGGAACCATGGCCTTGCTCGCGCATGAATGGCAGCGCATGTTTGGCAGCAAACCAAGCGCTTTTCACATTGACGGCAAAGCTTGCGTCAAAAGAGGACTCGGTGAGAACATCAGCGGTTGCGTCCCCCACCGACAAGCTGGCACCAATGTTGTTGTGAATGATGTCCAGCCGATGGTGTTCTCGGTGCACCGCTGCCAAAAGCGACTGAACTTCGGCTTCATGGGTTTGGTCCACTTGCATCGCTTGGGCCGAACCGCCTGCCGCCTTGATCATGTCTACCGTTTCTTGTGCAGATGACATGTCACGGTCGACCACCACCACATGCGCACCCTCACGGGCCAGCACCACGCTGGTGGCACGCCCATTGCCAATCGTCAAACCCGGCGTTTGTCCGCCGCCAAAAACCACCGCCAATTTGTTGGCCACACGATTGCCCATGATGTCTCCTGATGTTCAGCTAAATGGGTGCTGCCAGCAGCGTTTTGATCAAGCCGGTGTCGGCAATCACCCAAGCCCTTTTCAGGCGCAGCCCGTCTGAATGGCGGTGGCAAATGAAGTCGTAGCGACCCACACTGAAGGTCCGGGTCTCGCCTTCCAAATTGGTTTGGAACAAGCTGTAACCCGCTTGGAAGTGTAAAGAATCAGGCTCGGCGTGCAAAATATGGGGAATGCCGATGATGTGACGCGCCCAGTGGAAATTGTGTTCGTTGACGTTGCGGTAAGACTGGATGCGATCGCTGAGCATGGCCCTGTTGTCACACCACATCAATGGTGCCGGCAAGCCCAGCTCTTCATTTTCACGCGAGTAAACCTTGTACTCAGCCTGGGGCTCAAACAACTCGACCCAATCCTCCAGCCGGTCTTGGTCCAGCAGCATGCCGTACTTGGACAAGAATGACATCGCCTCCCAGGTGAATTGGGCAGTCATCGGATGCCCCCCTCAGGCTCCACGCCCATCAACTCAGACCAGTAAGACCAAAAGCCGCGGATGGGCGTTTCGGTAACCCTGTGCTCCAGGTTTTGTATGGGGCCCAAGCCGCCCATCTCAACCAAGCTGTGGCTGGCTGTTTCACGACGCGTGGCTTTTTGCACGATTTCAATCGCCTCTCCGTCCTCCATGCTGACCAAGCCAGCGGGCCCGACCAGGTTGGCGCTGATCAATCGGTGGCGTGTCATTTCTTCCGTGTCATCTTCATAACCAAACAAGGTCTGGAAAATTTCATGCGCGTTCACGCCTTTGGGCCTGATTTGACGGCTGCTCAAACTGTTGTTGATCTGAATGATGATGGCATTCGGAAAAAACGTGGGTGTGGCCAGGTTCAAACCGTCCGCAAACTCGTGTTGATAGGCCAATATTTTTTGATCGGATAAACGCATCCGGTCCAGCTCAACGCCGCTGATACCCGCATATGCCTGTTGCGCTTGGCTTTGGGTGTCTGAATTGCTGAAAGCGAAGTTCATGTTGTGGCGATGCCGCTCATCCATGCGCACCCCACCCTTTTGGGTGGCACGGTCCACCCCATAAGTGACAAAAAACTCATGCAGCAAGCTGGCGTGATAGGTGTCGCGCAAGTTTTCAGCATAGAGCTTCCAATTGCCTTCAATCAACTGACGCGTATAACCCAAAATTTTGATGGGCTTGTGCATGAAACGCTTGATCATGCCCGTGCCAAACTCTCCCAAATAAGACTCAATGGGCTCTGCTGCTTCAGAAAATGTGCCGAACAACACCCCATGGTAATTGGCCAAGCGCAATGCTCTGGGATGATGGGATTTCATGTCAAAGTCTTCGGGCATGCCGCCTTGTCCTTGCAAGCCACGGCGAAATGGCACGCCAATCAACTCGCCTTTCTTGGAATAGCACCAGCGGTGGTAAATGCAGACATGATCCGTTTTGCAGTGACCGGACACCTCGCGAACAATTTGCGCTCCCCGGTGGCTGCAGCGGTTGACAAATGCGTGCAATTGCCCATCATCACTGCGAGACACCACCACCGGCGTGTCCCCCACCCAGGTCGTTCGGAAATCGCCAGGATTGGGCACCTCGGCTTCAAATGCCAGATAGCTCCAGCAGTCACCGCGAAATACGCGCTCCATTTCCAACTGATACAACTCAGGGTCGTGGTAAACCGAAAAGGGCACTTGTGAGTAGTCTTTGCGGGGCCAATCAATGTGCATGGCGTTCTCCATCAAAAAGCACAACGCGGTTCAGGCAGGCCATTGACACCCGGCTCAAAGCACAACACATGACCTGCCCAGGGCTGATTTTGCAATTGCGCTGGACTCAAGTGCATGCGCGCCGTGGTGATGAATAAAGTCCCCAAATCAGGGCCGCCAAACATCACCGATGTGGGCTGCTGGACAGGCAAATCAATGACCTGGATGGGTTGCCCACTGGGTGCGATGTGATGCAACTCAGAGCGATTGAACAAGGCACACCAAACGCCGCCTTCAGAATCCACCGTCAAGCCATCGGGACCACCCTCACCCGATTTGAATTGGGCAAAAACCCGGCGATGGGATATTTCCCCTCGCTCCAAATCATGGTCGTAGGCGTAAATGCAACCCGCTGGGGTATCGGCGAAATACATGGTGCGGTTGTCAGGGCTCCATGCAATGCCGTTGGCAATCGTCACCCCACTGGCATCCATTTGGCGGATGCGCTGCAAACCATCCATCCGGTAAAGCGATCCAATGGCGCGCTCGGTGCGGCGGTCCATGGTGCCACTCCAAAAGCGCCCCAAGCGATCGCATTTGCCGTCATTGAATCGTGTTTCGCCCAAATCAAGTCCAGGCACATCCAACCATTGGACCGTTCCATCGAGGGGCTGGAAAATCGCTGGGCCATGGCGAAACATCAACAGCAAGCTGCCGTCATGTCGCAAGGCCATTGAGCCAGGGTACTTGGGTAATTTCCATCGATTGAGCAACTGGCCTTGAGCGTTGGCACAAAACAAATGGGGGTCGGCCACGTCCAACCACCACAAACATTGGCTCAAGGGACACCACAAGGGCCCTTCGCCCAAGCCGTTGCCGCAATCGATCCAACTTCTCAGGTTCATTCCCGACAGCCCGTCATCAAGTTTTGGCCTTGACTTCCACGCCCATGGATTGCTCGATCACACGAATGACGTTGGTGAAGTCTTTGTCACCGCCGAAATCGTCGTTGGTGCGCTTCCAAATGTCGCGCACCGCCGTCGCCACAGGCATGGACACACCCAAGGCCTGGCTTTCCTCAAGGCACAAACGCACGTCCTTGTACATGAGGGCTGTGGTGAAACCATAATCAAACTTGCGCGGCAAGATGGAGCGGGGAAACTTGTCACGGCTGGCCGTGCTCATGCCACTGCCGGCGTTGATCACGTCGATCATGATGCTGGGGTCCAGCCCGGCTTTCACCCCCATGCCAACGGCTTCTGAGGTGATGGCCATGGCCGCAGCCGACAACAAGTTGTTGGCCAATTTCATGGTTTGTGCCATGCCAGGTTTGTCGCCAATGAAAAACATTTTCCCGATGTTTTTGAGCACCGGTGTCAAGCGTTCATAAGTGGCGTGTTGACCAGAAACCATCACCGCCAAGGTGCCAGCGATGGCACCACCGCGCCCACCAGAGACGGGCGAGTCCACAAACTCGATGCCTTTGGCTGCCAAAGCCGCATGCACCCATTGGGCCATGCCAGCGCCGGTGGTGGAGAGGTCCACCACGATCTTGACTTTAGAGCCGTGGATCAATCCTTTGTCCCCAGTGGTCACATCTTTCACGATGTCTGGTGTGGGCAGTGAAATCAACACGGTATCAACCGCATCCGCCACCGCTTGCACAGACGCCACCACCTGGGCACCTTTTTGTGCCAAGGCCTGAGCCACCGCTGCATTGACATCAAACACGGTCAGGGTGTAGCCGTCCTTCAACAAACGCTCGGCCATCGGTGTCCCCATGGCGCCCAATCCGATGAAACCCACATGCTTACTCATCATCCATCTCCTTAGGTTTAACCTTGTGTGTGATCACTGAAACCTTGCGTGATCAAGTGAGCGCAGATATTAACGGCATGTTGATGCATGCAGCGAACATGCAAAAAGATTTGCGTCTGAAAACCCATCAAACAAAGAACCATGAGCCCTCTCGGCTCGGGTAATCCCTAGGAATTTCACAACCTTCGTGTGCATGGCACATGCACGACAGACAAACACACGTTCACTGAATATACTTCTTTCAAATTGCATCACTGACTTGCTGTGTTACCCCCATCACCCACGCTTTCTGCCCCCATCAGCCGCACCATTCCTGCCTTGATCGCAGAGATGGCAAAACGTTTTCCTGAACGCGAGGCATTGATTGGCGGCGATCAGCGACTGAGCTATGCGCAATTGGCCTCAGCGGTGGATGCCATGGCTGCGAGTTTGCTGAGACACGGCATATCCAAAGGCGACAAGGTGGCCATCCTGATGGGCAACCGCGTGGAATGGATCGTTGCAGACTTCGCCATTTGCTCGATTGGCGCCATCATGGTGGGCGTGAACACATGGGTCACGGCCCGAGAGTTGGCTTATGTGCTCAGCCACAGCGAATCGTGCTTGCTCATCACCACGGGCCAGTACCTCAAACAAGACTACCGCCACATGTTGGCCCAGATCAAAAGCTCTGGTGAACACTTGCCCGCCTTGAAAGGTCAACTCATGGTTGGCCCCACTTCAAGCGACAGTGAATGGTCGTGGAATCAATGGATGCAAGCGCCCAACAGCAGCGAGTTGGACGCGCTGGCCAAAGCCAAGCGCCATGTGGCCCCCAGTGATGATGCCTATATTTTGTACACATCGGGGTCCACGGCCAACCCCAAAGGGGTGGTGCTGCAACATTACGCATTGATTGAAAACATGTGGCAAATTGGTCAGCGCCAACATGTCACCGAGCACGACAAACTGTGGCTGGCCGTGTCATTGTTTTGGGGTTTGGGCTGCGAGAACGCGCTGTTCAATTTATTCACCCACGGTGGCTGCATTGTTTTGCAAGAACACTTTGATCCGGTCCAGGCCTTTCACTTGATTGAGTCCGAGCGCTGCACCTTGTTTTACGGCACGCCCAACATGGCCGAGGCCTTGCTCAACCACCCCCAATTTCATGCCGACCGGTTTCAATCTTTGCGAGGGGGCGCCACCATTGGCACGCCCTTGCAAATTCAACGCTTGGTCGACGTGGGGTTGCGGGACATTTGCAATATTTACGGCCTGACCGAAACCTATGGCAATTGCTCCGTGACCGATGCCGATGATCCCTTGGAATTGCGCTTGAACAGCGTGGGACAACCCCTGCAAGGCGTGCAAGCGCGCATTGTGGACCCCACCACCGAATCCGAATGCCCTGTTGGTGAAGTCGGTGAAATTCGGGTCAAGGGCTATGTGATGCGCGAATACCTGAAAGACCCCGAGCGCACCCGCGAAGCCTTTGATGCACACGGCTTTTTCAAAACCGGCGACTTGGGCATGGTCAACGAAACCGGGCACATTTTCTTTCGCGGTCGCATCAAAGAAATGATCAAGTCGGGGGGCATGAACGTGTCGCCCGTCGAAGTGGAAGAAGCTTTGATGCGGCGTCCCGAGGTCCTGGCGGCTTACTGTGTGCCTTTGAAAACCGATGACTTTGATGAGGTGTTTGGGGCTGTTTTGGTTCCCAGGGGCGACATGCACATCGACTTGGATGTCATTCGCAGCCACTGCCAAAGCGAGTTGTCCCGATACAAACGGCCCCAATCTTTTTTGGTGGTCCCTGAAAAAGACCTGCCCTTGACCAACACGGGCAAAGTCAAGAAAAACGAAATGCAAGCTTTGTTTGCCCACAACAAGCCATTGAATCCCATTCATTGAAGGAGATACCGTGAGCCACATACCTGACTACGAAATTTATGCCATCAAATACGCCCACCACATGCGCCAGTCACCCGATAATTTTTTGGGCGGTGACAGCCACGATGTGCCCATGCCACTCGACTATTTTGTCTGGGTGATTCGTGATCAAAAAAAGGTTTGGGTGGTCGACACCGGTTTTTCCAAAGAGATGGCCCAACAACGCGGAAGAGACTTTCTGCGTTGCCCCTCAGAGGGCTTGACAATGCTCAACATTGATCCGACCACTGTGGAGGACGTGATCATCACCCACATGCACTATGACCATGCGGGCAACAATCACCTGTTTCAACGCGCCCGTTATCACCTGCAAGACAAAGAGATGATCTATGCCACCGGGCGCTGCATGTGCCACAAGGTGATGCGCTTTCCCTTTGATGTGCAAGATGTCACCGCCATGGTCCAGCGGGTTTACGAAGACCGCACCTGCTTTCATGACGGGGACGAAGAAATTGCCCCGGGTCTGAGCCTGCACCATGTGGGTGGGCACACCATGGGACTGCAAGTGGTTCGGGTGCATACCCAACGCGGCTGGGTGGTGTTGGCGTCCGACGCGAGCCACTTCTACGCCAACATGGAGCAAGAACGTCCTTTCCCTTTGGTTTACAACGTGGGCGACATGATGCAAGGCTATCAGCGGGCCTATGCCCTGGCCAGCTCTGCCGAGCATGTGATCCCTGGCCACGACCCCTTGGTTTTGCAACGCTACCCCAGCCCCAATGATGCCCTCAAAGGCATTGTGGCCAGGCTGGATGTGGCGCCCATTCACCCCTGATCAACTGCACAGATTTTCATTGCTAAAGGAAACACATCATGGCTGCATTTCCAGACGAGGCTTGGTTCAAAGACTATCAAGCCCGGGTCAACCAGGACAAAGAACTGTCCGTCATCGGAAATTGGTTTTCTACCCGTTTCTCCATCACCATCGATCAAGCCCGCCGGGTCATGGTCGTTGAAAAGGGGCAAATCACCCAAGTGATCATGGCACCCAAATTTGACAGCCGCCCCGCGTTTGGCTTTCAAGCGCCCATGTCCATTTGGGCCAAATTTTTAACCCCCAATCCGCCTCCGCTGTACAACGACTTTTTTGCCATGCTCATGCGTGTGCCAGATTTCGTGCTGGAAGGCGATGGCCTGGTGGCCATGCAAAATGCCCGCGCCCTGCAGCGCTTGATGAACCTGATGAGAAAGGAAGCCGCATGAGCCGCATCGAACCAATCACTGGCCGTTATGTGAATGTGGATGTGAATGGAGAACCACACCGCATTTTTTATGAAGAAGCCGGTCAAGGCACACCCTTGATTTGCTTGCACACGGCCGGCGCCGATTCGCGCCAATGGCGCCATTTGCTCAACGATCCCGATGTCACCAAGCAGTTTCGCGTGCTCGCCTTTGACCTGCCCTACCACGGTCGATCCACTCCGCCCGACCAATGGTGGCTGCGCAAGTACCAATTGACGGCCCAGGGTTATGCCGACGTCATTCGCGCCTTTTGGCAAGCGCTGGATTTGGTCAAACCCGTGGTCATGGGTTGCTCCATGGGCGGCGCCATCGTGCTCAAAATTGCCGTGGACTACCAAAAAGAGCTGACTGGCATTGTGGGCTTGGAGTCCGCGGCATTTGCACCCGGTCGGTACAACGAGTTTTTACACCACCCTGCCATCCACGGTGGTGAGTTGTGCGCCAGCTACACCATGGGCCTGTGTGCCCCCACGACACCCGAATCCAACAAGCGCGAAAACTGGTGGTACTACGCGCAAGGCGGGCCTGGCGTCTATGCCGGCGATGTGTTCTTTTACAGCTTTGACTGGGATGGCCGTGAGTCGATCAAAACCATAAACACCCAACAATGCAAGGTGTCATTGCTGACCGGCGAATACGACTACTCAGCAACGCCAGCCATGTCAGAGGAAGTGGCGGCATCGATTGCGGGCTCGCGCTACACCTTGATGAAAGGCATGGGCCACTTCCCCATGGTGGAAGACTACCCTGGCCTCAAGCGTTACCTGATGCCTGAACTCCAAGGGATGTTGGCCTAAGACAACTTCAAGCCCACAGCCCCAAGCGTTTGGCGACTGGCCAATGCGTCTTGGGCCTGTGCGGCCTGCTTAAAGTCAAAGTAGTCGGGCTCTGGCAAGCGCACCACACCACGCAGCAATTGATCGAAAAAGTCGGCGCTGCGCAGGCGCAATTGCTCGGTGGTTTTGTTGTAAGTGAACACCGATGGGCTGGTCAGGTGCAAAGAGCCCATGCGGTTGAGCCTGAAAATATCGAATGGTGGTATTTCGCCAGCGGGCGTGCCAAAGCTCACCAAGGTGCCCGATGGCGCCAAACACAGCAAGGACTTTTCAAACATCTCTCCGCCAATGCCGTCGTAAACCGCATGGACGCCCTGCCCTTGCGTGAGCTTGCGCACTTGCTCGACCAT
>CAXNFO010000020.1:0-13652 GCA_964201395.1 Limnohabitans sp. | reverse complement strand
CTTGCGCCAAGGCGCGCGCTTGGTCGGTCAGGCTTTGCAAAGATTCAAGCTGCGACATGGTTTACCCCCTGATGCAAAGCAGCTTGCGCCGCGTGTTGTCCGGCGACCCGGCCAAAAATGGTGCCGATGGTCATGCCCACCCCGGCGGTATAGCCTTGGCCCAGCACATTCCCCGACATCACCTCGCCCGCCGCAAACAAGTTGGGGCTGGGTTCACCGCGCACAAACACCGCCGCTTGGTCATTGACTTTGACGCTGAGGTAAGTGAAGGTGATGCCCGGTCGCAGCGCGTAGCCATGGTAGGGCGGCGTGTTGATGCGCCGCGCCCAATGGGTTTTGGCGGGGGTGATGCCTTGGGTGTGGCAGTTGTCGAGCACGGCATGGTCGAACTCGCCCTCGACGCACGCTTCGTTGAACTGCGCCACCGTATTGACCAAGCTGTCGGGGTTCAAGCCGAGTTTTTCGGCCAACTCGGGCAGGCTGTTGGCGGTGATGGGCGGAAACACCGAGGGCATGAAGCGGCCCACCGCTTTGGCGTCGATGATGGCGTAGCCAATTTGGCCTTGTTGGCCAGCGATCAAGCGGCCCCAAATGGCGTAGCGTTTGGGCCAGAAGTCTTCGCCCTCGTCATAAAAACGCTGGCCATGCTGGTTGACCATGATGCCCAGCGACACGCAATCCAAGCGGGTGGTGATGCCGCCATCAAACAAAGGTGCGCGCGCGTCAATGGCCACGCAATGCGCTTGGGTGGGGTCGCCAATGGCGTCGGCGCCGCTTTCAAGCATGTGCTTGAGCAACACGCCCATGTTGTAGCGGGTGCCGCGGATCAAAAAGTTGTCGGCGGTCCATTCGCCCCATTGGTTTTGCCCCCAGGCTTCGCGCTGCCAAGGGATGTTGGACTCGTAGCCCCCACAAGCGACCACGCAGGCGCGGGCGGCAAACCGCCGCTCGCCCGCCCAAGCGGCAACAAAGCGCGTGCCGTCCCATTCGAGGCGATCCACCTCGGTTTCATAAAGGATGTCCACGCCCAGCTTTTGGGCGCTGCGGAAATAGGCATTGATCAGTGCTTTGCCCCCGCCCATGAAAAAAGCATTGGTGCGCGACAGGTGCAAGGTGCCCGACAGAGAGGGCTGGAAGTGAACGCCGTGGCTGCGCATCCAATCGCGGCAGCGTGAGGACTCGCGGATCACCATGCGGGTCAGGTGTTCGGTGGTTTTGCCCGCCGTGACCTTGAACATGTCTTGCCAGAATTCTTCTTCTGGGTAGGCCTCGGTGAGCACGTCTTCGGGCGCATCGTGCATGCAGCGCAGGTTGCGGGTGTGCACCGAGTTGCCCCCGCGCCATTCTTTGGGCGCAGCTTCGAGCAACAACACTTTGGCGCCAGCTTCGCAGGCGGTCAAGGCGGCGCACAAGGCGGCATTGCCGCCCCCCACCACGATCACGTCCCACACGGTTTCGGTCATTGCAGTGTCATTCATGGGGCCAGACTGTAGCGGTTTTGGCGGTCCAAGCCCCCATTAGCGAGTCCGCTGCGCGGCACCTAAAATGCGCCCATGAGCATCAAATCAGACAAATGGATTCGCCGCATGGCGCAGCAGCACGGCATGATCGAGCCCTTCGAGCCCGGCCAGGTGCGCGAGGTCAATGGACAAAAAATTGTCAGCTATGGCACCAGCAGCTATGGCTACGACATCCGCTGTGCGCCCGAATTCAAGGTGTTCACCAATATTTACAGCACCGTGGTCGACCCAAAGAACTTTGACGAAAAGAGTTTTGTTGACATCACCGCTGACGTGTGCATCATCCCGCCCAACAGTTTTGCCCTGGCGCGCACCATGGAGTACTTTCGCATTCCACGCAATGTGCTGACCATTTGCTTGGGCAAAAGCACCTATGCGCGTTGCGGAATCATTGTCAATGTGACGCCTTTTGAGCCCGAGTGGGAAGGCTATGTCACCTTGGAGTTTTCCAACACCACGCCGTTGCCGGCCAAAATTTATGCGGGTGAAGGCTGTGCCCAGGTCTTGTTTTTCGAGAGCGACGAGGTCTGCGAGACCAGCTACAAAGACCGGGGCGGTAAATACCAAGGTCAAGTGGGCGTGACCCTGCCCAAGGCCTGATTTGCCCGCTGATTCGGGGCCCCCACGCCGGGGTGAGACAATGGTGACATCCATGAGTTCTTTTTCAAACCTTCAGCTGGCCCCCGAGCTGGCCCGCGCCGTGGCCGAAATGGGCTACGAATCCATGACCCCGATCCAAGAGCAGGCCATCCCGGTGGTCTTGTCGGGTCGCGATGTGATGGGGGCCGCCCAAACGGGCACCGGCAAAACCGCCGCTTTCTCGCTGCCTCTGTTGCAGCGCATGATGAAGCACGAAAACGCCTCCACCTCCCCAGCCCGCCACCCGGTGCGAGCCCTGGTGTTGTTGCCCACCCGCGAGCTGGCCGACCAAGTGGCCCAGCAGGTGGCGGCGTACGCCAAGCACACCGACTTGCGCAGCACCGTGGTGTTTGGCGGCATGGACATGAAGCCCCAAACGCTGGAATTGAAAAAAGGCGTTGAGGTGTTGGTCGCCACCCCTGGGCGGCTGCTGGACCACATCGAGGCCAAAAATGTGGTGCTCAACCAGGTTGAGTACGTGGTGCTCGACGAGGCCGACCGCATGCTCGACATCGGCTTTTTGCCCGATTTGCAGCGCATCCTGAGCTATTTGCCCAAGCAGCGCATCACGCTGTTGTTTTCGGCCACTTTCTCGCCCGAGATCAAGCGCTTGGCGTCCAGCTATTTGCAAAACCCCATCACCATTGAGGTGGCGCGGCCGAATGAAACCGCTTCCACTGTCAGCCAGCATTTCTACAGTGTGAGCGACGACGACAAGCGCCGCGCGCTGCGCCAGTTGATCAAGCAACACGCCATCACCCAAGCCTTTGTGTTTGTCAACAGCAAGCTGGGCTGTGCCCGGCTGGCGCGCACGCTGGAGCGCGATGGCCTCAACACCACGGCTTTGCACGGCGATAAAAGCCAAGACGAGCGGCTCAAAGCGCTGGATGCGTTCAAACGTGGCGACGTGGACTTGCTGATTTGCACCGACGTGGCCGCCCGTGGCCTGGACATCAAAGATGTGCCCGCGGTGTTCAACTTTGACATCCCCTACAACGCCGAAGACTATGTGCACCGCATTGGCCGCACCGGTCGTGCCGGGGCTTCTGGTCTGGCCTTGAGCTTTGTGTCGGGCAACGACAACCGCTTGGTGGTGGACATCGAAAAGCTGATCAAGAAAAAGATCGAGCTCGAAGCCATTGAATTTGAAGAGGACCGCCCGCGCGAGCGCATCAACACCGGCCGTCGCGCTTGGGGCGAAGACGATCCGCGCGATGTGCTCGACGCCCCTCGCGCCCCCAGCCTCCGCTCTGCACCCCCAGCGCGTGCGCCACGGTCTGCCCCGCGCGACCCGTTTTTTGACAAGCCCTATGAGGCCCCGACCGAGGCGCCTCCTCCCGCCTGGGAGCCCGGCGAGCGACCCTCTGGCCGCATCTCGGCCAACATCAAGCCCAAGCGCAAAGTGGCAGCGCTGTTCAAAACCGAATCGTGAATGCCCCCAGCCCTGCGCCTAGACGGCAGGGTTGCGCTGAGGGCCCACCCAGGGCCTGTTCAGCCTGTGGGGCTCAAGTCAAGGGTGCCGCTGCCTCTGGGTTGGCCACTTGCACCCGCTCACCCCAGCGTCCATCGGGGCACAGCTCCAAGGCGGTCAACACACCGCCCCACACGCAGCCCGTGTCCAAGCACGCCACGTCGCTGCGGTCCAGCCAGCCCAGGGTGGACCAGTGCCCAAACGCGATGCGGTGATCGGCGCTGCGGCGCTCTGGCACGTCAAACCAAGGCAGGTAGCCCGCGGGGGCGTGTCCTGCCCCCTCTTTGGTGTTGAATTCCATCAGCCCCTCGGGTGTGCAAAAGCGCAAGCGGGTGAGCACATTGACAATGCAACGCCAACGCGCGATCCCATGCAAAGAGTCCTGCCATGCGGCGGGCGTGTTGCCATAAAGCTGGGGTAAAAATTCCGCCAATTGAGCTGACTGCAAAACCGCTTGCACCTCAACGGCCAGCGCCAAGGTTTTCTCGGCGTCCCAAGCCGGTAGCACGCCCGCATGCACCATCAGGCAGCCGTGTTGGCGCAAGGCCAGGGGTTGCTGGCGCAACCAGTCCAACAACATAGCGCTGTCAGGGGCTTGCAACACATCGGCCAAGGTGTCGCTGCGGTGGGGCGGGCGCACGCCGTGGGCCACGGCCAGAGCATGCAAGTCGTGGTTGCCCAGCACACATTGCGCCGATCCTTGCAGGGCCATCATGCGGCGCAGCACCGCCGCCGAGGAGGGCCCGCGGTTGACCAAATCCCCGAGCAGCACCAACTGGTCGCGGCTGGGTGAAAAACCAATGCGTTCCAGCAATTGGGACAAGGCTGCGTCGCAGCCTTGAACATCGCCGATCAGGTAAAGTGCCATGCATGCCATTGTCTACCCTGAGCCACCCATGCCATTGAACCGCGGGTCCAAATGGAACTGTTGCTGATCATTGGCTTGACCCTCCTCAACGGGGGCTTTGCCATGGCTGAAATGGCCTTGTCTTCCAGCCGCAAAGCGCGCTTGTTGGCCTTGGAGGAGGCGGGTGCCGCAGGGGCTCGGGCTGCTTTGGATTTGATGGAGCAACCCACGCGGTTTTTATCCACTGTCCAAATTGGCATCACCTCCATCGGGGTGCTCAACGGCATCGTGGGTGAGGCCGCTTTCAGCCAAGGTTTGGGGCAATCGCTGATTGCTTGGGGTTGGAGCCCGTGGGCCGCTGCTTGGGTGGCCACAGGGGTGGTGGTCACGGTGATCACCATCACCACCATCATCTTTGGGGAGTTGGTGCCCAAGCGCATTGCCCAGCTGCACCCCGAGACCGTGGCACGCTGGTGTGCCCCGGTGATGTTGGCGTTGGCGCGTGTGGCCCGGCCCATGGTGTATTTGCTGTCGGCTGCCACCGCCGGCGTGCTGACCTTGTTGCGCATCGACACCCGTGGTGGCCCCAGCGTCACCGAGGAGGAAATCACCGCCAGCCTGGACCAAGGGGTGGACGCCGGGCTGATCGAGTTGCACGAGCACCAAATGGTGAAAAACGTGTTTCACTTGGACGAGCGCAGCCTGACGTCCATGATGGTGCCGCGCGCCGATATCGAGTGGTTGGATGCGCGCACCACGGTGGCGCAGGCATTGGCCCAAGTGGGCCAAGGGGGGGCCCACTCTTGGTACCCGGTGTGCCGCGATGGCTTGGACCACGTATTGGGTGCGGTCAGTGTGGGCCAGTTGCTGGACCCAAAGTTGGACCGCCAAGCCTTGATGGAAACACTGGCCCAGCCCGTGCCATTTGTCCCCGAAACCCTCACTGGCTTGGACTTGTTGGCCCAATTTCGCCGACCGTCAGCGGGGGAAGACACCAGCCCCGGTTGGCGAGACCACAGCCGTGGGCGGTTGAGTTTGGTGGTGGACGAATATGGGGTGGTGCAGGGCATGATGACCCCGCGCGATGTGCTTGAAGCCATCACCGGCGAACTGCTGCAAACCTCAGCGCCAGAAGAAACCTGGGCCACACCGCGCATCGACGGCAGTTGGTTGCTTGATGGCCTGATGCCCATCAGCGAACTCAAGGCGCGCTTGGGCCTCACCGACTTGCCCCATGAAGACAAAGGCCGCTACAACACCGTGGCGGGCTTGGTGTTGGTGTTGGCGGGTCGTTTGCCGCGCACGGGTGAGCGTTTTGAAGGCATGCAATGGTCTTTTGAAGTGGTGGACATGGACGGGCGGCGCATCGACAAGGTTTTGGCCCAAGCCCTGCCCGATGCCGACAAAACAGGGTAAACCCGTGGGCTGATCGGCTTGATAAATTTGACAATACAAGGTTCTCTGAGGTTTCCTGCGTTTTTTTCATCACATCAAAATGCCTACGCCACGCGACACTGCCAATGCGCCCATGGATGGGGTGGATGGTGCGCGCCTGAAGCAACTGCGCGAGGCTGCCGGATGGGACGCCAAAGTGTTGGCCATCCGGGTCAGCTTGTCGCGCGAACAGGTGGAGCAGATTGAAAACGGTGGGCATGAGTTGTTCTACAACGTGGCCATCAAACGCGCCTGTGCCCGCAAGCTGGCCCTGGCCTTGGGGACCGACCCGAACAGCGTGATCACGCCATTGGCGTCGACCTTGACCGCTCCACTTTCCAACCCAGCCTTGGTCGGTGTGCCGACCTGGCAGGACAACGCCCATGACGGTCTGCAGCCTGAGCGTTTGAATGGCCCCTTGACCGCGATGTGGGTGTGTGCGGGTTTGGCCCTCACCGTGATGGTGTTGGGTGTGACCTTTGGCGGCTGGGGCGAAAGCGCACAGCCCATTTGGAAGCAGTGGCGCGCCAATTGGCAAGCCTGGCAGCCCAGTGTCTGGGGCTTGACTGGCTCAGCGGCTGCACCCGACACCGCTCAGGTAACCGACCGGTCTACAGGGTTACGCGCCGATGCCACCGCAACTGCCTCTTCCTCTTCCTCTGCAATCAGCGCCAGCCCGGTAACGCCACCCGCATCGTTGGCACAGGCCCCTGCACCGATCAATGACGCGGGTTTGGATTGCCCCCGGGCCAGCGCAGACGCGCCTGTGGTGCAGCCCCTCAAAGCCTTCAAGCCCGGGCAGATGGTCTTTGTGCAGGCCGTGGGAGACGCCCATCTGTGCCTGCGCGACCATGGTGGCCAGGTGTGGTCGGTGAATTTCAAAGCCGGTCAAGAGCGCAGTTTTCAGGGCGTTCCGCCGTGGACCGTGCAGTCGCCCAGCCTGGCCCAGTTCAATGTGTTTTTCCAAGGCTGGAAACTGCTCTTGCCCACCGACACCCAACAGAGCGTGAGCATCGTCGAGTTGCAGCGCTGATCCATCCCGCTGGGCTGGTGGACAATTCGCGCATGTCAAACCCATCACCCCCCACCATGGACACCCCCCACCCTGCCACAGGCCCCTTGGCGGGCATCAAGGTGGTCGAGCTGGGTCAACTGATTGCCGGCCCGTTCGCGGCCAAGACTTTGGCCGATTTTGGCGCCGAGGTCGTCAAAATCGAACCGCCGGGGGCCGGCGACCCCTTGCGCAAATGGCGCTTGCTCAAAGATGGCACCTCGGTGTGGTGGCAGGTGCAGTCGCGCAACAAACGGTCTTTGGCTTTGAATTTGCGTGACCCTCAGGCCCAAGACATCGTGCGCCAGCTCGCCAGCGAAGCCGATGTGCTGATCGAAAACTTCCGCCCCGGTGCGATGGAGGGTTGGGGCTTGGGCCCCGAAGTGCTGCAAGCCCAGAACCCCCGGTTGATTGTGTTGCGCATCAGCGGCTACGGACAAACCGGTCCGTGGCGCGACAAGCCCGGCTTTGGTGTCGTGGCCGAGGCCATGGGGGGCTTGCGCCACCTCACCGCAGAGCCGGGTCGGGTGCCGGTGCGGGTGGGGGTCAGCATTGGCGACACCCTGGCATCCCTGCACGGGGTGATTGGCATATTGATGGCCTTGCACGAGCGCCACCGCAGTGGCTTGGGCCAGGTGATTGACATGGCTTTGTACGAAGCGGTGTTCAATTGCATGGAAAGCTTGCTTCCCGAGCACAGCGCGTTTGGTGCGGTGCGCGAACCCGGCGGCAGCGCCTTGCCCGGGATTGCGCCGACCAATGCCTACCGCTGCAAGGACGGCGGTTACGCCCTGGTGGCGGGCAATGGCGACAGCATTTTCAAACGCCTGATGCACGCCATAGGGCGCGACGATTTGGGCCAAGACCCGGCCTTGGGCGACAACGCGGGCCGCGTCCAGCGGGTGGCCGACATTGATGCCGCCATCGAAGCCTATACCTTGCAGCGCTCGGTTGATGAGGTGCTGGAGATGCTCGAGCAGGCCGAAGTGCCGGGCGGGCGCATTTACACCATTGCCGACATCGCCAACGACGCCCATTACCAGGCGCGCGGCATGATTGAAAACATCACCTTGGCCGATGGCAGTCGCCTGAGCGTGCCGGGTGTGGTGCCCAAGCTCTCGCGCACCCCGGGGGGCTTGCGCCATTTGGCGCCCACGCTGGGTCAAGACACCGATGCGGTGCTCACCAAAATGGGCTTGACCCCGGCCCAAATTCAAACCCTGCGCGAGCGCGGCGTGGTGGCTTGATGGAGCTGCAAGATCTGTTGTACAGCCAGGGTTTTGGCACCCGACGGGTGTGCGTGGGTTTGGTGCAAAAAGGCTGTGTGCGGTTGCAAAGCGATGGCCTGTGGCAAACCTGCGAAGACCCGTGGTTGGAGGTCGATGCCCAGCCAGATTGGCCTTATGAAGTGCAAGGCCAGGCCTGGTTCTACCGTGAGCGCGCCCACCTCATGCTGCACAAGCCAGCGGGCACCGAATGCTCGCGCAAGCCCTCTGCCTGGCCCAGCATTTACACCTTGCTGCCCGCACCCTTGCGCCAGCGGCCGCAAAAGGGGGCGGTGGATGGGGTGCAAGCGGTGGGGCGCTTGGACCAGGACACCACCGGCCTGTTGTTGCTGAGCGATGACGGCCAATTCATCCACCGCATGGCCTCGCCGCGCCACCACGTGCCCAAGGTCTACCAAGTGCACACGGTGGACGCGGTCACCCCTCAGCAAACGGACAAACTCCTGGCCGGGGTGGTGCTTGACGACGATCCCGAACCGGTGCGCGCAGCGGCTTGCCAAGCCTTGGGCAGCCACCATGTCGCCCTGACCCTGACCGAGGGCAAATACCACCAGGTCAAGCGCATGTTGGCGGCGGTGGGCAACCGCGTGCAGGCCTTGCACCGATCGTCCATGGGTGAGTTGCATTTACCCACAGATTTGTTGCCCGGTCAGTGGCGATGGCTCACAAACAGCGATTTGCTCGCGCTGGGCTACAAGCTTTGAGATGAGCGCTCAAAGGCGCGCTAAAAAATCCACCACCAGCGCCAAAGCCCGATCGGGTTGATCGCGGTGTGGTGTGTGACCACAGTCTTCGATCACCACCCGCTCGATGCGGCCTTGGGTTTGGATATCGTTGATTTGTTGCAGCGTGCCATAGGCGTCTTGCCGACCTTGCAAAGCCAGCACCGGGTCAACGATGGCCTGGCAGGTTTTGCGGATGTCAAAGGGGCGGAAAGCAGGCGACAGCCAAATGTCGTTCCACTGCCAAAAAGCGGTGTCCACATCGGCATGAAAACGGGCCAGGCGCTGGCGCAAATCGCCTTGCTCGAAAGCGGTTTTGGCCACTTCGATGGCAGCCACCGATATGTCTTCCACGATGACATGCGGTGCCATGGCCATGCAGGCGCTCACCCGATGTTGGCTGGCATAGAGCAGGGCGATGCTGGCGCCATCGGAGTGGCCCAACAAGACCGGTTTTTCAACCCCGATTTGGTTTAAAAATTCGGGCAACACCTGCCAGGCCTCGTGGTGCAAATAATCAGGGGTCAACGCGTTGGCGCCGCGCACATCGCTGGGCCTGTCCGATTGACCATAACCTCGGCGCGAATACACCCAGCCCGCGCGACCGCTGGCCTGGCAAACGGCCAGCGGCCAGTCCAGTCCGCGCTGGGTCCACATGGCCACCGAGCCCAGGCCTTCGTGCAAAAAAATCAATGGCGCCAGGGCCGATGCGGGCTGGGACGTGGGGATGTGGCGCACCTCTAGGGCGATACCGTGGCAATGGACGTGATGCATACAGGCATATTAGCCGCGCTGGGGGCACGCCACAGGGCCCTCGTTACACTTGCGACATGAAAAAAAACAGCTGGTCCGTGGGTCCTTGGGTTGTCGGCAGGTCCTTATTCATCCGACTGGTTTTGGTTTTGTGCTGTGGGATGGGCATGACCACCGCCGGCGCGCAAACCCACCCGATTTTTGTGCTCAATTCCTTGGATGCCAACGTCAGTGTCATTGACCCCAAGACTTGGAAAGTCACGCGCCAAATCCCCACCGGCAAGCAACCTCACCACCTGTACCTCACACCGGACGAAAAGTCGGTGATTGTGGCCAATGCGGGCGGCGATTCGCTCAGTTTCATCGACCCCAAAACCGCCCAGGTGCAACGCGTGGTGCGCGGCACCATCGACCCCTATCACCTGCGGTTTTCGCCCGACATGAAGTGGTTCATCACTGTGGCCAACCGGCTTGACCACATCGACATTTACCGCTGGGACGGCCAAAACCCGCAACTGGCCAAGCGCATTCCTTCGGGCAAAACGCCCAGCCATTTGTGGATCGACAGCCAAAGCACCACCGCCTATGCCAGCATGCAAGACAGCGATGAGTTGGTGGCGGTGGACTTGGCCACGCAAGCCATCAAATGGCGCGTCAAAACCGGTTCTCTTCCTGCCGATGTGTTTGGCACCCGCGACGACAGCACCTTGTTGGTGGCCTTGACCGGCGGCAAAGAGGTGCAGGTGTTTGACCTGCGTGCCAACCCGGCCAAGTTGGTGCGCACCATTGCCACGGGCGAGGGCGCGCATGCTTTTCGCTCTGCCGGAGATGGCCGCCATGTGTATGTCAGCAACCGGGTGGCCAACACCATCAGCAAAATCGATTTGCAAACCTTTGCTGTGGTGTCTCAGTTCAAGGCCCCGGGTGGGCCCGACTGCATGGAACTCAGCGCCGATGGGCGCTGGCTGATGGTGTCTTCGCGCTGGATCAAAAAAGTCAGCGTCATTGACACCCAAAACGGCGCCTTGGTGCGCCAAATCAAAGTGGGCAAATCTCCGCATGGCATTTGGACCTTGGATCACGCGCCGCGTTTGTGAGCCTGCTATGCGGCAGGGTCTGAACGGACTGTGGCTGGCACTGGGCTTGTCACTGTGCACGGACCACGCGCTGCCCCAATCCGGGCCAGCCTCAACCCATTCAGGGCTGGTGCTGGCGCAAGCAGGCCAGGCTGCGCAAACCCCTGCAAAACCCAGCGTCAGCGAGCCTCTGCCCGCGGGCACAGCCCCTTGTGCCCGGCCGCTTTACCTGACCTTTGACACCGGCCACATGGGCGTGGCCGACCTGATCGCCGATGTGTTGCGCCGCCAGCAGGTGAAGGCGACATTTTTCGCAGCCCACGAGCCCACCCAAGTGGGAGACGGCAGTTTGGGCGAGCACTGGGCGCCTTGGTGGCGCCAGCGTGCCGCCGAGGGCCATGAGATGGCTTCACACACCCACGACCACGTCTATTGGCAAGCCGATTTGCCACAGGGGCGTTTTCGCGTGCGAGCCAGTGCAGGACCGCAGAAAAACAAAGTCAGAGAATGGGACGGCGCGCAGTACTGCCAAGAAATCACCCGTGCCCGCGACCGCTTGCAGGCCATCACGGGGCGTGCGCCCTTGCCCTTGTTTCGGGCGCCAGGGGGCAAGACTTCGCCCGCTTTGTTGCGCACCGCCCGCTCCTGTGGTTTTGCCCATGTGGGCTGGGCACCTGCGGGGTTTTTGGGCGACGAGCTGTCCAGCCAGACCCACCCCAATGCCCAACTGCTGCAAACCGCTTTGGCGAACGTTCGCCCAGGCGACATTTTGATGGCCCATTTGGGCATCTGGTCGCGCCAAGATCCGTGGGCGCCCGTGGTGCTGGAGCCCTTGATCATGGGGCTGAAGCAAAAGGGTTTTTGCTTCGCCACCTTGCGCGAGCACCCGCAATATGCAGCGCATGTGCGCCAAGCCGAGGGCCAGCATTCGCCCACCACCCTGGCCCGCGCCAGCGGTGCACCTTGAGGCCTACGCATGGATGCCTTGACCGACCTGTTTGCTGCGGCCCAATCGGTGCTTTTTGAGTCGGTGGTTCAGCCCCTGGTGTTTGCACTGGGTCTGGGAAACTGGCTGGAACTGGCCTTCGAAGGCACCGGGTGGTTACTGGTGGGTTTGCTGCAATTGGTGTTCATGTTGGTGATCATCCAGCCGCTGGAATGGTGGCGACCCGTTGAGGTGGTGCGCGACCACCGCGCTGTGCGCAGCGATGTGCTCTACACCTTGATCCACCGCTTGGGCTTGTTTCGTTTGGTGCTTTTTTTCACCCTGGATCCGCTGACCGATGCCTGGTTTGGCGCCCTGCGCAGCGCGGGCTGGAGCGGTATTCACTTGGACGATTTGTGGCCGGGCGTGACCGATGTGGCGGCGGTCGCCTTTGTCATGTATCTGGTGTTGTTTGACGCCTTGAATTACGCGATTCACCGCGCCCAGCACCAGTGGGCTTGGTGGTGGGCGCTGCACGCCGTGCACCATTCCCAGCGCCAAATGACCCTGTGGACCGATCAACGCAACCACTTTTTGGACGATGTCTTGGTGGCCGTGGTCTGGGTCGTGGTGGCCCAGGCCGTGGGCATGCCCCCTGGTCAATTTGTGGCGGTGGTGGCGCTGACCCAGTTGCTGGAAAACTTACAACACGCCAATTTGCGCTGGTCCTTTGGTGCGTGGGGAGAGCGGATGTTGATCAGCCCGCGTTTTCACCGCTGGCACCACAGCGTGGGCTGGGGCCATGAAAGCCCGCGCTCAGCAGACGCGCCCGGGGGCCCCATGCCTTTGGGTGGGCACAACTTTGGTGTGTTGTTCCCCTGGTGGGACGACCTGCTGGGCACCGCTTTGCGCCGCACCCATGACCCGGCCACTGGCATCCGAGATCAAATAGAACAAGGGCGCGACTATGGCCAGGGGGTTTGGGCGCAACAGGCATTGGGTTTGCAACGTTTGTGGCAAGCCTTGCGCCCTCGCCATTGAGCCGTACCCACTGAAGAGGGGCCTGGCAGATGGCGTAGGATGCGCGCCATGACTGCTGCCACCCTCCCATCTCCCCACCCCCTGGACGCCTTGAAAGGCTTTGGCCTGATCATCGTGGGCGACGAAATTTTGTCGGGCAAGCGCGCCGACAAACACCTCAGCAAAGTGATTGAACTGCTGTCAGCCCGAGGCCTTGCGCTGGAGATGGCCGAGTACGTGGGCGACGACCCGCAGCGCATCACCGACAGCCTGCGCCGCGCCTTCCACAGCGGCATGGTGGTGTTCTCTTGCGGCGGCATAGGTGCCACCCCAGACGACCACACCCGCCAGTGCGCCGGCCAGGCCTTGGGCTTGCCCTTGGCCTTGCAACCCCAGGCGAAGGGCTTTATTTTGGAGCGCATCCGCGACCAAGCGGCAGAGCAAGGCGTGCCTTACGAACCCGAGCGCCCTGAGCACCTGCATCGATTGAACATGGCCATGTTCCCGCAAGGGGCAGATGTCATCCCCAACCCCTACAACAAGATCGCCGGTTTCACCTGCCACGGCCCGCGCAGCCCGGTGCACTTTGTGCCCGGTTTTCCGGTCATGGCCTGGCCGATGATGGAGTGGGTGTTGGACACCTTTTATGCGCCTTGGTTTCATGTGGCCGAAAAAATCGAAAAATCCATCGTTATCTATGGCGGTATGGAGGCCACCCTCACGCCCCTCATGCAATCCATCGAAGCGCGTTTTGACGGCGCCAAGGTGTTCAGCTTGCCCAGCGTCGACCACCCGGTGCATGGGCGCCACGTCGAGCTGGGTGTCAAAGGCTTGGTCGATGTGGTTGAGTTGGCCTACCCAGCCATGCTGGAAGGCTTGAAAGCCTTTGATTTTCAGACGGGCCCCGA
>CAXNFO010000019.1:0-13705 GCA_964201395.1 Limnohabitans sp. | reverse complement strand
AACCCATTGAGCGCCTCGAAAAATAAGGGTAAGCCCTAGAAAAACTCCTGGCCCTTCGCGTTGACAAAGCAAACACCGGTTCGTAACATGGCTGCAGCGCATTCAAAGTTTGCATGCAAAGTTTAAACTGGTTGACGCGCTCGGGCATGTGCCGAGCCCCAGCCCCTCGCCCGATTCGCAGGACACTTTCATTTTGACCATCTCCACCCCATTCATCGTTGGCATTGGCGGCACCACCCGCGCCGGCTCCACTTCTGAGCTGGCCCTGCGTGCCACCTTGGCCCATGCCGAAGGGCTCGGCGCACGCACCGCTTTGTTGTGCGCGACCGAATTGGTGATGGACGCCTACGACCCCATGGTCAAAACCCGCAGCGACAGTTCACTGCGCTTGGTGAAGTTGCTGCGTGAAGCCGACGGCATCGTGATCGCCTCGCCCAGTTATCACGGCTCCATTCCCGGTTTGCTGAAAAACGCCCTCGATTACACCGAAGACATGCGCAATGACGAGCGGCCCTACTTTGATGGCCGCGCCGTGGGCTGTGTGGTCTGTGCCGAAGGCATTCAGGCCATGGGCACCACCTTGTTCACCCTGCGCTCCATCGTGCACGCCTTGCGCGGTTGGCCCACGCCTTATTCGGCCACCATCAATTCCAGCACCAAACCCTTTGGCACCGATGGTCAGTTGCGTGACGAACAAGTGAAGGCCCAGCTCAAAACCGTGGCCCAACAAGTGGTGCAGTTCGCCCAGCACAGCTTGCTGGCCCAAGCCACGCCACAACCAACCACCTAGGCACAAAGGTCCATCACCATGTCATTTCAAGAAACCTTCATCACCCTCAAAGAATGCCGGGTGCGCATTCGCCGCAAGGGCCAAGGCATACCCATGATTTATCTGCACGGTGCCGATGGTGCAGCCATGATCCAGCCCTTCATGGAAACCTTGGCACTGAGTTACGACTTGATCGTTCCCGAGCACCCCGGTTTTGGCCAATCCGATGAAACGCCTTGGCTGGAAAACATGCACGACTTGGCGTACTTCTACCTCGACCTGCTGGATCACCTGCAATTGCCTGCTGTGCATTTGGTGGGCAGCTCCTTGGGTGGCTGGTTGGCCATGGAAATCGCCATTCGCGCACCGCACCGCGTCAAGTCGATGTTGCTGAGCGCCCCCGCTGGCGTGCGCGTAGCCAATGACCCACCGGGCGATATCTTTCTCTGGACCCCCGAGCAAATGGCGCGCAACCTGTTTCACAACCAAGCCCTGGCCGAAAAGGTGCTGGCGATTCCGCTGTCAGAAGATGACCAAAACATTCGCCTGAAAAACCGCCACACCACGGCATTGTTGGCTTGGGAGCCGCGTTTGCACGACCCCTGCCTGCACAAGTGGCTGCACCGCGCCAACATGCCCGTGACCATCCTGTGGGGTGCCCAAGACAAAATCATGCCCTTGGCGTGCGGCGAGAAAATCAAATCACACCTGCCGAATGCCCGTTTGCAAGTCATCGACCAATGCGGCCACCTGCCGCAGATCGAAAACCCAGGCGCTTTTTGCGCCGCCGTTCAACACATCGCCGCCTAGGAGCCAGAGCCATGCAAGTCATTTTGTTTCACCTGATGTCGTATGCCGATTTGGATTTCGAGGCCACCAAGGGCCACGAAACCGTTTGGGTCAATCTGCCCAACAAATACTTCGATCCCGTCAAAGGCCACCAGCTTTACAACCGCTACCTTGACGAACTCGAATATGGCGAAGTCCTGGGCTTTGATGGCGTGGCGGTGAACGAACACCACCAAACCGCCTACGGCCTGATGCCTTCACCCGTTGTCATGGCTTCAGCCTTGGCGCGGCGCACCAAGAAGGTCAAGATTGCCATCTTGGGCAGCGCCTTGCCTTTGCGTGAGCACCCCATCACCGTGGCCGAAGAGCACGCCATGATCGACGTGATCACCGGCGGTCGCTTGATCAGCGGCTTTGTGCGCGGCATCGGTGCCGAGTACCACACCTTTGGCATCAACCCCACCATCTCGCATGACCGCTTCCACGAAGCCCACGACCTGATCGTGCAAGCCTGGACCCGCCCTGGCCCCTTCAGCTTCACCGGTCGCCACTACAACCTCGAGTACGTGAACCTGTGGCCGCGTCCGTTCCAAAACCCACACCCGCCCATTTGGGTGCCCTCACAGGGCAGCAAAGAAACCATCGATTGGGCCGCCTTGCCCGAGCACCGTTACACCTACCTGCAAACCTTCAGCCCCGCTGCTGTGGTGGAAAAATACCTGAAGTCCTACCGCGACACCGCGCAAGGCTATGGCTACGAAGCCGCTGACAGCCAACTGGGTTGGGCGGTGCCTGTTTATGTCTCCGACTCCGACGACCAAGCGCGCAAAGAAGCCAAAGTGCATTTCGAGTTGTTCCGCAACCGCCTGCTGAAGATGCCCATCGAGATGCTCTTGCCCCCGGGCTACACCTCGCGCGACTCTTTGAAAAACCTGATGAAGGCCAAGGCCACGCTGTCGCAAGACTTGACCATCGACAAAGCCATCGAGATGGGCATGTTTGTCTGCGGCACCGCCAATACCGTGCGCCAAATGTTGGAAGACCACTGGTCCAAAATGCACTTTGACAACCTGCTCACCATGATGCACTTTGGCAGCCTGCCCCAAGACCTGACCAAGCGCAGCATGGAAATGTTTGCCAAAGACGTGTTGCCCCACATCCAAAAGCTCAAGCGCACCGAACCCGCTGTCGCCCTGGCTTGACCACACCCACAGACTGAACACCCATGCTGGCCGGACAAATTGTCAATGGCTTGGTCAGTGGCGCCATGTATGCCTTGGTGGCCATTGGTTTCACCCTGATCATTGGGGTGCTGGACAAGCTCAATTTCAACCACCCCGAAGTCTTCATGTTCGGCGGCTACGTCGGCTTGATGGCGCTGCCGCACATGTCTGTGGCGGGCGCGTTTGCCATGGCCTTTTTGGTGGGTGGCTTGTTGGGGGTGTTGACCGAATGGATGGCGTTTCGCCGCTTTGTGGGCAACGATGCCCGCACCACGGCGGCCTTGAGTTCATTGGCACTGGGGTTGATCTTGACCGACTTGGTGCACAAGGTCTGGGGCACCGAACCACTGCGCTTGCCCGCCATGACCGGTTGGCTGTCGGAAAGCTTTGGCCTGTTGGGCGTGAATTTTCTGAACCTGCAAATGGTCTTGCTGGCCATCACCTTTGCCTTGATGTGGGCCTTGCACCATGTCATCGCGCACACCCGCATGGGGCGGCAAATCCGTGCGGTGGCCGAGTCCTCGGCCCACGCGGCTTTGTTGGGCGTGCACGTGCTGCGGGTCAACCAAGCGGTGTTTTTCATCTCCTCTGGCTTGGCGTCTATCGCCGGCTTGATGCTGGCCCTGCGCGCCGACACGGTTTCGCCCGATCTGGGCCTGACCTTTGGCCTCAAGGCCTTGGCGGTGATGGCCATCGGTGGCATGGGTGACATGCGCGGCGCGGTGTTGGCTGGCTTGGGCATTGGCGTGTTGGAGGCCTTGATGTTTCATTTTGGTCTGGGCCGCTTGGGCGAGCTCACCGTCTGGGCCGCCATGATCGCCACCTTGCTTCTCAAACCCGCGGGTTTGTTTGCCTCGGGCCACCACGGGCAGGAGCAACGCGTGTGATCGCCGACCACCTGTTTTTCACTTGCATCAACATTTTGCTGGCCTGGAGCGTCTATGTCAGCTTGCTCACCGGCAGCTTGTCGTTTGCCCAAGGCGCCTTCATGGCCGTAGGTTGCTACGCATCGGGTTATTTCACCGCCAAAATGGGCTGGCCCTTGTTGCCCGCCACCGGCATGGCCGCTTTGATCGCCGCCATGATTGCGGCCTTGGTGGGCTACCCGGCTTTGCGCTTGCGCGGCATCTACCTGATTTTGGCCACCCTGGGCCTGACGTTTTGCATCCGTGTGCTGCTCGAAAACATGGACTTTTTGGGCGGTATTGGCGGCTTTGGCGGCATGAAGGGGGGCGATTTGCCCAAGGCCGCAGCGGCCGTGGTGCTGATTGGCATCGTTTTGTGGTTGTTGTCCATCAGCCCCTTGCAAAGGGTGTTTGACGCGGTGCGCGAAGACGACCGGGTGGCCTCGTCATTGGGCATCAATGTCACCGCCATCCGCCTGATTGGCTTTTCTGCCGGAGCCGCCATTGCCGCGGTGGCGGGCATGCTGTATGGCCATTACATGAGTTTTGTGCGGCCCGAAAACTTCGACGTCACTTTGTCCATTTACGTGGTGCTGTACCTGGTGCTGGGCGGCGTCAACAATTTGTACGGCGCCATTTTGGGTGCGGCCATCATGACCTTGCTGCCCGAGTACATCCGCTTTTTGGCCGATTGGCGCCCCACGGTGTTTGGCGCAGCCATCTTGGTGTTGCTGTTGTTCCGCCCCGATGGTTTGCTCTCTTTCCGCCCCCGCACTGCTTTGTCCAAACATGGCAGCGCCCTGGGTGCGCCAGGGGTTTGACATGATGCCCACGCCCATCTTGTCGATCGCCAATTTGTCCAAACATTTCGGTGGCATCCATGCCCTGAATGGCATTGACCTGCACATCACCGAGGGCGAAATACTGGGCCTGATCGGCCCCAACGGCGCAGGCAAGACCGCCTTGATCAACACCATCACCGGCTTTTACCGGGCCGACAGCGGGCAAATGGATTTCATGGGCCACAACCTGGTGGGGCGCTCTTTACACGAGATTGGCCGCTTGGGGATTGGCCGCACCTTTCAAAACATCCGCTTGTTCAAGCGCATGAGCGTGCTGGAAAACGTGATGGTGGCCAACAAAACCCATGCCGCCCATCCCTGGTCGGCGTTTTGGGGTTTTCGCGCGCGCCGCAAAACCGTGGACGAAGCCATGCACTGGCTCGCCACCATGCACCTGGACGCCAAAGCCGATGTGTCAGCCCAGTCTTTGTCATACGGCGATGCGCGTCGCTTAGAGATTGCCCGCGCCCTGGCTGGATACCCGGCCTTGTTGTTGCTCGATGAGCCCGCAGCGGGCATGAACGAAAGCGAGACCGAAGCGCTGATCCAAGACATCCACACCGCACGCAGCCAGGTCAAAGCCATGCTGTTGATCGAGCACGACATGGGCTTGATCCGCAGCCTGTCTGACCGCGTGGTGGCCATGGATTACGGGCGAAAAATTGCCGAAGGATCAGCCGACCAGGTGCTGGCGCACCCGGATGTCAAAAAAGCCTATTTGGGGGAGGACGAATGAGCGCCCCCATCCTGAGCGTGCGTGATTTGCATGTGTCTTATGGGCCCATACGGGCCTTGCGCGGACTGGATTTAACGGTCCATGCGGGTGAAACCGTGGCCATTGTGGGTGCCAACGGTGCTGGCAAAACCACTTTGATGCGCGCCATCAGCGGCTTGTTGCCCATGGCCCAAGGCACGATTCACTTTTTGGACCACGCTGTCGCCAACACCCCCACCCACGCATTGGCCCAAGCTGGCATGCTGCACGTGCCCGAGGGGCGCGGCACCTTGCAACGCATGCTGGTTGACGAGAACCTGCGCTTGGCCTGGGAAATTCGCGCCAGCGAAACCTCTTTTGAAGCAGCGCTGAACGATGTGTATCAACGCTTTCCGCGTTTGCAAGAGCGCCGCCATCAAATGGCGGGCAATCTCTCTGGTGGCGAACAACAAATGCTGGCCATTGCCCGCGCCCTGATGAACCGGCCGCAATTGTTGCTGCTCGACGAACCCTCCATGGGCTTATCACCCCTGTACCGGCAAGAGGTGTTTCGAATCCTGGCCGATTTGCGTGACACGGGTTTGGGCATTTTGCTGGTCGAGCAAAACGTGCGCAGCGCCCTGCGCTTGGCCCACCGCGCCCATGTGCTTTCGCAAGGGGTGTTCACTGCATCGGGCAAAGCCAGCGAATTGGCCAACGACCCCGCCGTGCTGGCGGGCTATTTGGGCCATGGTAAATTGGCTCAACACCCCTGATGGACAACGCATTCATCTGACTTTTCATCAACAACCAGGAGACCCCCTCATGAAACGCACCCGCTTTATATTGACCTTGGTGGCCGCTGCCATGCTGCCCCAATGGGCCATCGCACAAAGCAAGCCCCCCATCAAAATTGGCTACATCAGCATCTTGACCGGCCCCTTGGCCGGTTATGGCAAAGCGCAAGAGCTGATGGTCAAGTTGGCGGTGGAAGACGTCAATGCCAAGGGCGGTGTCAACGGCAGTTTGCTGCAAGTCGACAGCGTGGACGCC
The DNA here is from genome assembly GCA_964201395.1 of Limnohabitans sp. Taxonomy (GTDB): domain Bacteria; phylum Pseudomonadota; class Gammaproteobacteria; order Burkholderiales; family Burkholderiaceae_C; genus Limnohabitans. Next base: position 7,430 of record CAXNFO010000019.1, on the reverse strand, counting down.
ACCATCGACCCCGGCCAAGCCGTGGTGATGTTTCGCAAATTTTTGGGCGAAGGCCACTTTGGCGTGATTGGCCCGATGACGGGTACCCAATGGGAAACCGTGAGCGCCTTGGCCAACCAACTCAGCATGCCCGCCATCACCGCCACCGCGAGCAAGCCCGGCATCACGATTCGCCCCTGGACCATTCGCATGCAGCCGCCTGACGACATCTACATTGGCGAGGGTTTTGCGTCATTTGCCAAACTCAACCCCAACGTCAAATCGGTGGTGATCACTGCCGACGTGCGCGAAGCATCGGGCAAAGCCGGCGCCGAGGCTTTTGAAGCCCTGGCCAAAAAAGCCGGATGGAAGGTGCTGGGCGTGGCCGAGTTTTCCACCCGCGCCACCGACCTCTCGCCCGTGGCGATTCAAATCAAAGGTTTGAACCCCGATGCGGTGCTGGTCTCGGCCCTGGGCCCCAACGCCTTGCAACTGGCCAAAGAGTTCAAAACCCAAAACATCACTGTGCCCGTGTTGGCCAACTCGCTCATTTGGCCCGGCCCCTTTGTCAACACCGTGGGCGACGCAGGCCGCAATTGGCACACCATAGGCTTCACCACCCCCACCAGCTCCACCGGTGACAACGCCTTGAACCTGTCGGCGATCAAACGCTTCCAAGACCGGGCTGACCCCTCTTTGGGCAAGCCCGCCAACTCGGCCAATTGGTCCTTGAGCTACGACACCGTGTTGGCCTATGCCGAGATGATGCGCAATGCCAAGATTGACGGCAGCACCGACCCCAAAGTGGCGCGTGAAGCGATCAAAAACGAGTTCATGAAGATCAAAACCTTCAAAGGAATTCAGTCGTATGTCATGCGCGACACCGGCGACATGCACATCCCTGGGCGTGCTTTGGTGGCCGACACCGCCAAGAACGAATGGCGCTTCGCTGACAAGTGAGCGCTTCCGTTGAATGTCACCCAAGGGCCTTGGCTGGCCTGATAGGTGACTTTCAGGGGCGGGGTGATATCAGCCGCACTTGAAACACGGAAGGTCGCGTGGTGTCCACCGACACCATGACCGCCCGGACGTCTTGTGCGCCGGGCACCACCAAACGGTACACCGAAGACATCGGCTTTTTCTGCCACTGAAAAGCTTGGTCAAATTTGAACTCATGGCTGTCGCCATGGATGACCAACACGGGCACATTCGATTGGGCGGCCAAGGGCAACAGTGTCTCGCCCACACTGCGCCGAAAGCCTGAATGGGCCGGAAAGTCTTCCCAACGGCTTTTGCTCTCAAACACATCGGCTTGAAACGCAAACACCATGGCCTTGGCTTGCAGCGCTTTGGCCTGGGCAAAAGCATGTGTGATCCAGGCCACATTGGCCGCATCGCGGTTGAAAAACTCTTGCACCGCCTGCGGTTGGCGCGCTTCAAAATTGTTGTTGCTGCCCACGATGTGCAGGCTGACAAAAACCACACCCTCATGCACCCACATGGCGTTTTCCACATAAGCCGCGTGCTGGGGGTGAACGCTGGGTTGGCGCATCAAAGTCAATGGCTGTTGCCCCAAAGACTGCCCGCCTTGAAAAAACATTTGCCGCAATTTGCCCAAACGCTCCAAGGGGTCATGGGCGCCATTGTTGGACCGGTGGCAGTCGGTCCACTCATTGTCCCCAGGCGTGTACACCAGCGCTTTTTCAAACATGGAGAAATGCCCCAACTGGGCTTGAAACTCTTCGTTGGAACAAGGGGTAGAGCCGGATTTGAAATCGCCCACATGGATGGAAAAGGCGGGTCTTTCGCTGTTGATTTGCGCGATCAATGAGCGATATGGGGCATACGACACCGCCGGGGCACCATAAGGCAAATCACCCAAGGCCACAAATTGAAAACCTTGGGCCGCCAGTCCTTGAAACCCCATGAGTGCGCCCACCCCAAGCCCCACACGCAACACCGACTTGAGCCCCACAAAGCTGGCATAAAGAGTCAAACACAGGCGGGTGCTGATCAATCTGTTCAAAAAATGCATGGTCATGTGCTGGGTGAAACAAGGGGCGATCAAGACATGATCAATTGCCCATCGGGGTTGAAAAATGGATAAGGTCCCGGTGCTTGCAGGGCATTGACATGGTGGGTGACCCATCCCATGGTATCCCACCAATGCAGCAAATAGGCGGGCGGTTCCATGCGAAACATGGCGTCGGCATCTGTGGCGATGTCCAGTTGCACCGTGTGCGCGGTGCTGGGCGCGGTCATCACCGCACGCCCACCCACGCTGGCTCGGATGTTTCGATGCAAGTGGCCACAAATGACCAATTCGATTTGAGGGTGATGGCGCAAGATCGCCGCAAATTCGGCCGCGTTTTCCAGGCCAATGCGGTCCATGTGGCCAATGCCTGTGGCAAAGGGCGGGTGGTGCATCATCACCAAGGTGGGAACGTCGGATGAGGCTTGCAGTTGTTGCTCAAACCAATCCAACCGTTGGGCGCACAAGCGGCCCCCGCTCTCACCAGCATTGACGGTATCCAAGGCCAAAATTTGAAACGGCCAATCGGGTGAAATGGCACGGTATTGCCAAAATCCTTGCGACTCCACCCAAGGGTGCTGCGAAAAAACTTGGCGCATGTTGTCGCGGTCATCGTGGTTGCCCGCGATCAGCAGCCACGGCATGGGCAAGTCTTGCAGCAGGACATGCAAGCGTTGGTACTCGGGCACAGAGCCGGCATCGACCAAGTCGCCTGTGATGACCAGCAAATCGGGCGTTTGTGGCAAGGTCAACAGGTGGGCCAAGGCCGATTGCAACATCTGGTGGGTGTCGGCCACGCCATAGGCCAGCTGTCCCGCTGGTTTGATGTGGGTGTCACTGAATTGGGCTATCAACATGCTTGTTCTCCAGGGCCAGACCCGCTCGGTGGCGGATCTGGCGTGCGGGTTCACTCCATCAAGGCTTCTGTGGCTTTGACCAAATCGGGCAAAGCCGCCTCGGGGGTCTTCTCGCCGCGCATCACACCGGCCACAACATCGCGCTGTGCACGCCAAATGCGCACCGATTGGCCACCGGGATAGCCGCCCCAGGGCAGAGACTTGTCGATTTGTGTGGTGGCGGTGCGGAAGTTGGGGTTTTTATCGTAGAAAGGGCCCAAATGGCTCGCACCCAATGCCACTTGGTTGGTGGGCAAGTAGCCTGTCATCTCTACCACCACTTTTTGCGCGTCGGCGCTGGTCACGTACTTGATGAAGTCCCATGCGGCCTTTTGCTTGGCAGCGTCTTTGGTCAACATCACCACCGCATTGCCACCGGTGGGAACACCGCCATTGGCTTTGTTGTCCAGCGGAAAGCGAGCGGTACCCCATTCGAACTTGTTGCCAATCATGTCGGTGACGATTTTCAAGTGAGCGGGGGTGGTGAACAAAATGCCGGTTTTGCCTGCGCCAAACTGCTGGCGCGATTGATCCCAATCGACCAATTGCATGCCGCCATCGGTGACAAAGCGGCGCATGGTTTTCAAGGCTTGCAAGCCCGTGTCGTTGTTGAAGCCCACCTTTTTGGTACCAGGCTCGACCAATTTGCCACCCAATTGGTAAATCATGCCTTGGAACAACCAGTCATCGGGCCAAGCGTGCACATCATAAGAAATACCGCTGACATCCCCACTCAAGGCCTTGATTTTTCCGGCCAAGCTGATCAACCCGTCCCAGGTGTTGGGCATGTTTTTCGGATCGCCGCCAGCGCGTTTGACCAAGTCGGTGTTGAAGTACATGATGGGTGAAGAGGCATTGAAGGCCAAGCCATATTGCTTGCCATCCACTTGTGACAAGGACATCATGCGCGGCGCAAAATTGGTGCTGGCCCAGTTGGCGGGCTCAGCTTTGATGAAGGCGCTCAAGTCCACGATCTGATTGCGTCTCTCCAATGTGCGCGCCATTTCACCCAAGAGGTGATAACCAGCGTAGTAAATATCTGGCAGTTGGTTGGTGACTGCGCTTCTGAGCATGACTTGGTGACCATCGTCGTAGCTGGCCGATGGCGCCCTGAATTGAATTTTGATGTGCGGGTTCTTTTTCATGAACTCTGCGGCGAGCGGTTCATGAAAGCGTGCAAAGCTGGGGTAGCAATAAAGCACATCCAGGGTGACTGGGGTCTGGGCCAATGCGGGGACCACCAGGCTGGTGGCCAGTCCCAATGCGGTCGAGATTTTGCGAAGCCATTTCATGTGTAAAACTCCTTGAGTTAGGTGGATAAAAATTCAGCGAAATCCGGTCATGGTGATGCCCTGGATGAATTGCTTTCTGGCGAGCAAAAATGCAATCACCATGGGCAAGGTGATCAAAGTGGCCCCTGCCATCAGGGCGCCATAGTTGGCCCCCGATTCGGCATTGGCAAACAACAACATGCCCAATGGCGGTGGCGCCAAATCGGTGGTGGTGATGACCACCATGGGCCAATACAAGTCGTTCCAGTGGGCGACCACTGAAAACACCGCAAAAGCAGCCATGGCCGCACGCGCAGACGGGACCACCAGGCGCCACAAAATTTCCCATTCGGTCATGCCATCGATGCGCGCGGCGTGAATGATTTCGTCGGGAAATGATTTGAAATGCTGGCGCAACAAAAAAATCGCAAACATGGACAGAAAAAACGGCATCATCTGGGCAAAGTAAGTGTTCAACCCACCGGCCAACGACAAACCCATGTACAAGGGCAAGGCGGTGACTTGGATGGGCACCGACAAAGCCACCAAAATGCCCATCATCAGTCCCTCACTGCCTTTGAAGGGAAGTTTGGCCAAGGCATAAGCCGCCGGAATCGCCACCAGCAACTGGACGATCAAAATACCGGTGCACACCACCAAACCGTTCCACATGAACTGACCCATGGGCGCGGTTTTGAGCACCTCTTGAAAATGTCCCCAGCCGTACCAAGTGCGTGGCCAAGGCCAGATCGATGCCTCAAAGATTTCAGAGGGTGCTTTGATGGCAGTGAAAAACATCCACACAAAAGGCATCAGCATGATGGCAGCGCCCAGCAACAAGACCGCATGCGATAACAGATCAGAAAGCTTGGGCTTCATGCGTAATGCGCCTTCTTGTCCAATTTGATCAATTGAATGGACGATGCAACAAAGATCAGTCCCAAGAAAATCAAGGTCAGTGCCGCGGCATAACCCATCTTGAAGTACTGAAAGCCTTCCAAATAAATGGCATACAAAATCACTTCAGATTGGCTTTTGCCTTGGGTCAATGCCAGCACCGTGTCAAACACCTTGAAAGCGCTGATGCAGGTGGTGACCACCACAAACACCGTGGTGGGTGCGAGCAGCGGCCAGGTGATGTGGGTGAATCGCTCCCAGCCGCCCACCACCCCGTCGACCTCAGCGGCTTCATACATGTCAGGGGGAATTTGCGCCAACCCAGCCAAGTAAATGATCATGTTGAAGCCAATCATTTGCCACAAGCCAATGAATGACAGCACAGGGATGACCCAGACCGGATCGGTGATGAAGGCAGTTTCACCCAGGCCCACCGCTCGCAGCGCTGCATTGATGAAGCCCAACTTGGGGTGCAACAAGAACTGCCATACCGTGGCCATGGCAATCAATGTGGAAGTGACGGGTAGAAAGTAAATCACTTCATAAAAAGACCGGCTGCGCGAACGTTGATGGACCAGCAAGGCCACCCACAAGCTCAATAAAACGCCGCCGGGGATCACGATGGCCATGTAGAGCAAGGTGTTGCGCAAGGACCGAATGAACACCGGGTCGTTCCAGGCCCGTTGGAAATTGTCAACGCCCACCCAGCGCAAGGCCGTGGCACCCAGCTCATAGTCCGTGAAGCTCAGCAGCAACAAACACAACAGCGGCAAGACATACAAAACCACCAGCAAAAAGGCGGCTGGCGCAGCCAAGCCCATGCCGACCCAAGCCAATTGAGAACCCGACGATTTGGCTGGCTGCTTCATGGGCGCCTCAGACGGTGCTGCCGGGGATGAGATTGATGTGGAGCCGCTGGCCGTTGGTATCAAAAATCAAACAGTCGTGCAGCGCCCAGCCAATCCACAAGGTATCGCCGACGGCCACTTTGGCCAGCGATCGGTTTGATGCCCGCACGGTCAACGGCACCGACTTGCTGACATCGGGTTCGGCCCAAAAAACCCACTCGGGACCGTGATTTTCGACCCGCTTGACGCGCACCTTGACACGCACATCCACGTCCGCCGCAAACAGCGATGGGTTGTCACTGACTTGAATGTGTTCGGGGCGCAAACCCAGGGTCACGGTGCTGAGGGCGCTCAATGGTATAGCGCCTTGCACCAGCCATTGACCCTGGTTCAAGCGCCCCAAGCCATCGACCTTCATTTCCCAACAGTTGATCTGGGGGTTGCCAATGAACCGCGCCACCGCCAAGTTGTTTGGTTTTTGGTAAAGATTTTGCGGGCTGTCGTATTGCAGAACTTGACCGGCATCCATCACGGCCACGCGGTCCGACAAAGTCAGGGCTTCGGTTTGGTCATGGGTCACATACAAAAACGTGGCTTTCAAACGATGGTGCAAGTCGGACAATTCATCGCGCACCTGGACGCGCAACTTGGCATCCAAGTTGGACAGCGGCTCATCCATCAAAAAAACCGATGGCGACCTCACCATGGCCCTGGCCAAGGCCACACGTTGTTTTTGCCCGCCAGAGAGTTGGCCAGGCTTGCGATCCAACAGTGCCTCAATTTGCAAGCCCTTGGCAGTGGACATCACAAATTCTTCAATCTCCCGTTTGGCCGAATCGTGGCCCGGCCAGAAGCGGCGCAGCAAGGGTTGTCGCGCCCAAAAACCCATGCGCGACATCACCAGCGGGGTGGCTATGTTCTCGCGCACCGTCATGTGCGGGTAGAGCGCATAGTTTTGAAACACCATGGCGATGTTGCGCTGGTTGGGTTTGAGCCCAACAACCGATTGCGCATTGAGTTGCACGTCGCCCTCGTCGGCATGGATCAAGCCAGCGATGATGCGCAGCAACGTGGACTTGCCGCAACCGGACGGTCCGAGCAAGGACACAAATTCGCCAGGCTGAATATCCAAAGAAACCTGACGCAGGACTTGGGTCTGCCCGAAAGCCTTGGAAATGTTGGTCAGTTTGAGGGATGCGCTCACGGAAAATTCAAAAATTGCTGGCTGTGCAAAGCCAAGCCTCAGAGGACATAGGTGCGGGTTTCAGCCACGGCCGGGGTTTCTACGGTGTAGCTGGCGGTCTTGACGGTGTTGACAAAAATCCACTCGCCCTTGGCCTGGGTTTTGGTGAAAGTCATTTTCAAATAGCCCCGGCGTGATGGGTCCATCCATTTCAAGTCATCGACAACGTTTTCATAAATCGACTTGACTTGGGCCGAAGGCAAAGTGGAGAAATAATTCTCCAGACCAACCGATGACACGCTGGGGGTGGCAAATTCTTCGCCC
>CAXNFO010000018.1:0-13874 GCA_964201395.1 Limnohabitans sp. | reverse complement strand
CCGGCAAACAAAAAGTTGCCGTTGGTGTCTTGGGCATTGGCCTGGCTGAGCAATTGGTCGCGCAAGCCAATGATTTCCAAACCAATGGCTTTGCGGTCGGCTGAGCTGACAGTGTCGTTGGCGGCTTGCACGGTGAGCTCTTTGATGCGGATCAGCACATCGCTGACGTTGCGCAAAGAGGTTTCTTGGCTGGTCAACCGGGTTTGCACCGTGGTCAAGGTTTCTTGATAGCTTTTCTGGCGCGCCATTTCGGACTCCAAGCGCGTCACGGTGGAGGCCTTGTCGGGCTCGTCACTGGGCTTGGTGATTTGCTTGCCCGTGGACAACTGTTCTTGGGTTTTGGCCAAGCTGCCCTGCACATTGCCCAGCTGGGTGCTGGCGCGTTCAAAAAAGAGGCTGGTGGAAACTTTCATGGGTCAATCCTGGTGGTCAGCGCACTTGCAAAATGGCATCAAACAATTGGCTGGACACTTGCAATGCCTTGGCCGAGGCTTGATAGGCCTGCTGGAAGCGAATCAACTCGGCGGCTTCGTCATCGAGGTTGACGCCAGAAATCTTGTCGCGCGATTGCACCGCCTGGTCTTTCACCACCGTCAATGCCTGTTGGGTGATCTTGGCTTGTTGGGCCAAGTTACCCACATCATTGACCTGGTCGATGTAGTTGTTGGCCAGGGTTTTGCCACCGGCAATTTTTTTCTTTGCCAGATCGCTCAGGGCGATCATGTTTTGGTTGTTGCCGACACCGTCTTTGTTGCCGTCGATGGTGAAGCTGTCGCCCACGTTTGGCGCAAAGGTGAAGCGCACATCGATGCCCTGGTAACTCACCACGGGTTCGAGCACGCTGGCGTCGTAGCTGCGGTTCGCCAACTCGGTGCCCGTGTCTTTGTCGATCACCACAAACCGGTCATGGGCGGTGAATTTGACTTCCAAATTTTGTTTGCGCAGCTCGATTTGCGGGTCCGAAGGGGTCGAGGCCGGGTCCCAGCTGGCAGACACCGTGGCGCTGCTGCCGGTGCCGGTGACAAACACCAACAAGTCATCGGGCACCTTGCCTTCAATGTAGGCGCCGGTGCGCAAGCCCAAACTGGCCAACTGCGACGGCTTGCCATTGGCGCCAAAGGTGATGCGGATGTCGGACTCGCGGGCTTGTTTGAGCACAGCGTCGCTCAAAGGAATGGACTTGCCGTCTTCGTCCACCGGCTGGTCGGGCAGTGCGCGGCTGAGGCGTATTTTTCCGGCAAATTCGCCCGACTCAATGCCCAATACATTGGGCACCTTGTCGGCGGCAGGCGGGCCAATGGTGATGGGGCGACCCGGATAGGGGTTGTCCACCATGGTTGGGGGGCTACGGCCATCGCTGACTTGGACCACGTTGCTGAGCACCAATTGACCGCGGTCATCGATGTCGGCGGTCACACCGGTCAGGGCCGATTTGTCGCGGATGCCTTGTATCAAGCCTTCTAAGCTTTGGTCGAAAGAGATGCTGACGCCATTGATTTTGAGTTGCTTATCGAAAAAATCTTTGCCAACGCTGTATTGGTACTCAATGCTTTTAGGATTGATTTCAATGGTGTTGAATGCCTCTGCGGTGACCTGGGTCAGCTTGGACTGGGTGTTGACCCAGGCGGCGATTTCGCTGGCCGGATCCAAAATTTGACCATCGACATCCACATCGGTTTCGGCATCCACGGTGATGGCAATGTTGTCGATGTTCTCATCGGCGCTGGTGGCGGTGAACACCAGTTTCTCGTCCACGGCTTCGGCGCTGGTGAAGCCCTCGAGCTGGCCGGCAAAGTCAAACAAGGCGGTGCTGGCCATTGGGTATTCGTTGGGGTCGTCTGTTCGTGCGGCAAATGCAGCGGCCACTTCAGAGGCCGTCACATTGGTTTTGGCCAACACCGTCAAACCCGCCACCGTGACCGATTGGCCTGCTTTCAAGGCTTTGAAGGTGACGGTGGACACCTCGTCCAAGCCATTGCCGCCGTCTTTGGTCTCGACCGATGGCGTGATGAAGGGGAACACCAACTCGGGCATGTCCACACCATTGATGCGCACACCTTTGGGGGGAATGATGGTGCCAGGCAGGTTTTGGCCGACCCGAGACCCTTCCAAAATCGCCGGATAAAAGAGGTCACGCATGGTGGCGTCTTTGGGGATGATGGTGGTGGTGTTGCCTTTTTCATCAAACAACTGGCGGCTCAAGACTTCAGACTTGGCACCGTACAAGACGTTCATGCCCCGGTAGCCGAGCTCGCCCGATTGGTTCAAATAGGTGTCGCTGTACGAGCTGAAGTCTTCAAACCCATTGGAGGTTTGGATGATTTGGAATTTTTCGTTTTCTGGCTCTGTGGGCGGGCGGTCCAAGCTGGCGCCCATGATGTGGCGCCCATCGCGGGTGAGGATTTGCAGCTGTTGATCGCCGGTGGCGTTGTCCAGATAAAAGGTGGCGTCGTTCAAGCCAGCACCGACCGATGTGACCGGGCTGAACACATTGAAGCCTTGCACCACGATGGGCACACCGGTGGTCGGGCTGGCGTTGTTGGTGATCGCCGTGTTGCCCAGCAGCGCTGAAGCGGCTGACGGCGCGAAGGTCAAGCTTGCTTTGACGGTGCTGGTATTGGTTTCGGTTTCCGACACCCGAAACTGTGCCGCAGTGGCGATGCGCATCGCGTCATTGAGGGCCACCTTGACACCGGCGGCCTCGTTCAGTGAGGCGGGGTCAATGGCAAACAGGTTTTGACCGACCTCGCCATAACCGTCGATGCCGCTGGTTTGTACTTTGTTGACCTCGTTGACCAAGGTGGTGGCCAAAAAATTCAGGCTTTTGTGCGCGGGCTCGAGCACATTGGTGATGAAGTTGGACAGGCCACCAATGGTGCCGCTGGGAACGCTGGCCAACGACTCGGTGCTGCCATAGGGATCGATCACAAAATCGATTTTTCCGTTGCTGGTGTCGACACCAATCGGGCGCGCTTTGTCACCATTGACGACCACGCTTTGGTTGGCTGTGGCGCCCAAGCTGACATTGACCACCCCGTTGTTCTCGAATGTGGTTTTCAGACCAGCAAACTCAGACATTTGGCGCAGCAGCAGGTCGCGCCGATCGAGCAGCTCGGAGGGTTGGTTTTGCAACCTGGAGGCTTTGCTCAAGTTGGCGTTGACCAAGGCCAGCTGTTCGGTCAAGGTGTTGAACTGGCCGGCCGCGCTGTTGAGCGCTTGGGTGGTTTCTTCGCCAATCAAATCCAGTTGGCCGGACAACTCAGCAAACCGCGAGGCCAAGCCGTCGGCGCTGCGCAAAAAGCTGCCCCGCTGCACGGTGGAGGCCGGGTCGGCGGCCAAACCGCTGGCCGAGGCAAAAAATTGGTCCAACGCCGACGACAGGCCGACGCTTTTGTCGCCCATCAAGTCCATCACCCGCTGGCTGTAGTTGACCAAGGGGTCTTGGCTCATCAGGTCGCTGGTGCTTTTGCGCAAATTGGATTCGGCAAATTCGTCGTACTGGCGTTTGACCGCGGTGAACATCACCCCGGTGCCCAAGTAGCTGTTGGCGGCTTTGGCCGGGGTGTTGGATTGCAGCGCCACGTCCTGGCGTGAATAGCCGTCGGTGCTGACGTTGGCAATGTTGTTGCTGACCGTGCTCAGGGCGCGTTGGTATGCAGCGACCGCGGTGCTGCTGATGCTCAGCATATCAGCCATGCTTGCCTCCCACGGGTGCAGGCAACGGCTTGATCAAGGGCTTGACCAAAGGCATGGGCTTGGGCTGATCGGTGCCCAAGGTCATGGGCAGTTGTGGCTTGGCCAAGGGCATGGGGGCCTGGCCCTTGAGTTTGAGTTGCTCGGCGGTGTCGGCCACTTTGTCTTTGGGGCCCAACTGGCGCACCAGCATGTCGGCCAGGCCCATGGTGTTGCGCTTGGCCATTTGCACCGACATTTCTTTGTCGTACATGCCTTCAAAGGTTTCGGCGGCCTGCGATTCGACCAAGTCGCTTTTCATCACATTGTTGGCGTCGCGCATGGACTTGAGCATCATTTGGATGAACAAGGCCTCAAACTGTTGCGCGGTTTCGCGCAAAGCCTGGTCGTCGTTTTTCTGGGCCTTGCCACGCAACTCGCCCAGGCCCGCAAAGTCCAAGTAGGACCGGGCTGTGCTGGTTTGGGTCAAGGCGGTGGACATGGTGCTGGCAGCGGCGTTAAATGATGACCAGCTCGGCGCGCAAACTGCCCGAGCTTTTCAAGGCTTCGAGGATGGCGATCAGGGCTGAAGGCGAGGCACCGACTTGGTTGACCGCGTCGACGATGTCGCGCAGTTCTGCACCGGGCTTGAACAAGAACATGGGTTTGTTGGGCTCGGCCACATTGAGCTGGGCGTTTTGCACCTCAGCGGTCTGGCCTTGCGACAAGGGGTTGGGCTGCGAGACCTCATTCGTGGCGGCAATCGCCACCGAGATGGTGCCGTGCGAGACCGCTGCGGGCGACACGCGCACCGAGCGGTTGATCACCACGGTGCCAGTGCGGGCGTTGATGACCACCCGCGCAGGTGGCTCACCAGGCACGACTTCGATGTTTTCCAACATGCTCATAAAGGTCACACGCTGGCTCAAGTCTTGAGGGGCTCGTACCGATATAGATGTGCCGTCGATCGATTGCGCCACGTCGGGGCCAAATTTTGAATTGATCGCACTGACAATGGCCGAATTGGTGGAGAAGTCGTTGTCACGCAGGTTGAGCACCAAGCTCTCGGCTTTATCGAATGGGGTGTCCACCGAGCGCTCCACAATGGCACCGCCTGGGATGCGCGCTGCCGTGGGCACACCAATGGCCACTTTCGAGCCGGCTTGTGCCGCGTCAATGCCGGTGGCCGTGACCGAGCCTTGGGCCAAGGCATAAATTTCACCGTCCACCCCGCGCAAAGCGGTCAATATCAAGCTGCCGCCGCGCAAGCTGCTGGCCTTGCCAATCGAGGCCACGTTGACGTCGATGCGCTGGCCCGGCTTGGAAAAGCCCGGCAAATCCGCCGTGACCAGCACGGCCGCGGCATTTTTGATGTCGACCCGGCTGGCCGCTGCGGCTTGCTCAAAGTCGGACAAGGGGCCATCGATGCGCACACCGAGTTGCGACAACATGGCTTTCATGCTTTGTGTGGTGAAGGGCACCGATGCGTCGTCGCCCGTGCCTTGCAAACCCACCACCAAGCCAAAACCAATCAATTGGTTGGAGCGCTGTGAGGCCACGGTGGCCAAATCTTTGACGCGATCGGCCCAGGCAGCGGGGGTGGCCAACAAGGCGCCCACCAATGCCAGACACAGGCCACGTCGAAATGCGTTGAATTTCATGGAATTGCTTTCAGCCAAACGTCAGCTTAAAAGGGCCAAAAGCGGTGCAAGGCGCTGGTGCCCCAACCGGCTTTGGCGGCATTGGCCACATCGCCATTGCCGCGGTAGGCAATTTGGGCATTGGCCAAGCGCAGGGATTGCACCGTGCTGTTGGGCCCCACGTCTTGCGGGCGGATGATGCCCGAGACTTGGATCACTTCAGTGCCTTCGGCCAAGCCGAGTTTTTTCTCGCCGCGCACCATCAGGTTGCCATTGGCCAAGACCTCAACCACGGTGACGGCCAAAGAACCTTTCAAGGTGGCTTTTTGGTCGGCCACGCCCTTGCCTTTGCTGGTCTGGCCAGAGGAGCTGAGGTCAATGCCTTGTAAAAAAGGGCTGATCTTGCCCACCTCGGTGCTCAAGCCCGTGGGCAAGCCGGTGTTTTTGGCTTCGCGGCTCAAGTCGGTGTTGGAGGTGCGTGCCGCTTGGGTGGATTCATCGAGCAACACCGTGATGATGTCGCCGACTTGGAAATTGCGCCCCCGGCCAAACCAGGCGTCGCTTTGGCGGTTGCCGTAAATGCCACCGGTGGGAATGCGGTTGGCGTCGCTCGCGAGCGGATAGACCGGCGCAAATTCGGGCGAATGGGTCAGGGTTTTTTGGGTCAGATCGGTGCTGGCGCAACCGCCCAGCAATGCCGTGACACACACCAATAAAAGCAGGTATTTCATCGCCAGGCCTCACATGTTTTGGTTCAGGAACTTGAGCATGCTGTCGACCGCCGAGATCGACTTGGAGTTGATCTCGTAGGCACGTTGGGTTTCGATCATGTTGACCATTTCTTCGACCACGTTCACGTTGGATGCTTCCAACGAGCCTTGGTTGAGAATGCCCGCACCGTTCACGCCTGGTTGCAACAACTGGGGCTGGCCACTGGCGGCGGTGTTGGCCAGCAAGTTGCTGCCCAAGGGTTTCAGGCCCGACGGATTGACAAAGCGCGCAATTTGCAACTGGCCAATGACTTGCTGGCCGCCACCGGCGACCAGTTCGACCGAGACGGAACCGTCGCGCCCAATGGTCAAGCTGGATGCGTTGTTGGGAATGGTGATGACCGGCTGCAAAGAAAAGCCATCGGAGGTGACCAACTGACCGGTGGAGGACAGCTTGAACGAGCCGTCACGGGTATAGGCGGTGGTGCCGTCTTGCTGCTGAATTTGGAAAAAGCCATCGCCCAGAATGGCCACATCCAACGGGTTTTGGCTGTTGATCAGGTTGCCCTGGGCATGCAGCTTTTCGGTGGCATTGATCTTCACACCGGTGCCCAGCATCAAGCCGGTGGCCGATTGGGTGATTGCCGTGGTTTGGCCACCCGCTTGGCGGATGTTTTGATAGAGCAAGTCTTCAAACACGGCGCGGTCGCGTTTGAAACCCGTGGTGTTGACGTTGGCCAGGTTGTTGGAGATGACGTTCATGCGCGTTTGCTGCGCGTCCAACCCGGTTTTCGATACCCACAATGATGCGTCCATGGCTTACCTCTGTGCTTTCACTTCATGACCAGCCATCAGACCGGTCGTTGCATCAGGTCAGCTTCATCATCGCTGCACCTGCTTGATCGTTTTCTGTTGAGTTCTTGATGATCTTCACCTGCTGCTCAAAAGCGCGGCTGTGTTCGATCATCTTGACCATTGCCTCCATCGGATTGACGTTGCTGCCTTCCAAGGCGCGCACTGTCAAAGAGACGGGCTCAGTACCACTTGCAAAATCTGTGCCTGACGGTTGTCCGTCAGCTTTGAACAAACCGTCCTCGCGCCGGCGCAGTGGCGTTTGGCTGGCGTCGCGCAGCAACAAACGGCCCACCGGCACTTGCTGGGGCACGCCTGGCTGGGCTGGGTCGGTGGCATACACGGTGCCGTCGTCGGCAATGCGGGCCATGAAACCGGGCGGAATGGTGAGGTTGCCGCCCTCATCGTTGCGGATCAATTGGCCCAAGCTGTTTTCCAAGGCACCACTGGTGTTGACGCGCAAGTCGCCCCGGCGGGTAAATGCCAGTTCACCGTTTTCAGCGGTAACGCCCATCACCGTGTTGCCATTGAGCAGCACATCGAGATCGCGCCCAGTGGCGATCAATGGACCGGGTTTGAGCATGATCAAGTCCGTCGGCACGGCCAAGGGTTGAAACCGAGAGTCGAAACCCTGCCCCGATGCCTTGTGGGCGACCAAGGCCACCTCGTAGCTTTTTTTGAAGCCATTGGTGTTCATATTGGCCATCTCGTGCGACAACTGCTGTCGGGCCATGCGCATCTCGTTGATGGTGGCAGCGGCGTTGAAGGCTAGGCGGTCCATGGTGGGGGGCTCTCAGTCAAGGCGATCAAGCGCGGATTTGGATGATGGCCTGGGTCAGCGTGGTGCTGGTCTCAATGGCCTTGGCGCTGGCTTGGAAGTTACGCTGGGCGGTGATCAGGTCCACCAACTCTTGCGTCAAGTCCACGTTGGCACGCTCTGTGGCGCCAGAGCGCACGGTACCGAAGCCGGCCGAACCGGCTTCACCGATCTTGGCCTTGCCCGACTGCGAGCTGGCGTAGTAGCTGGAGTCACCAATCTGGCGCAAACCAGAGGGGTTGGAGAAGTTGACCAACACCACCTTGCCCAAAGAGTTTTGGGTGCCGTTGGAGTAGCTGGCATTGACCAGGCCGTCGTCACCAATGCTCACACCCACCAAGTCACCTTCGGGTGCGCCGTCTTGCGACTGCGACAACACCGCATAAGGCGATGAAAACTGGGTTGACTTGGAGTAGTCGATGTTGATGGTCAAAGCGCCCTTACCGTCTGCCAGGTAAACCGTGTCCAACTGGGAGCCGGCTTTGGGGGAAATCAAATTACCGCCCGTGTTGAAGGTCAGCTCGCCTTTGTCGAGGTAAATCGGCGACCACTCGGGCAAGGCGCTGAAGCCGTCGGCGCTGTTGGTCTCGCGGCCAAACTCGTCGATGTATTTGGCCACCGGCACGCCGTCCATTTCCTCGGTGAATTGGGTCGGTTTGATCCAGGTCGAGGTCGATCCGCGTCCGGCGTCGATGTTGGCCAAGCCCCAGGTGGTGGCACCCGAGACCTTGATAAAGGAGTTGGAAGTGGCGGTGCCGCTTTTGAAAGTGAAAGCGCCTTTGGAGCGGTCGAAATCCACTTTGACGCCGTTGACCGTGCTGCCGGCCGAGTTGGCCAATTGGTTGATGCGCTTTTCCAGCTCGGCCTTGAAACTGTCCAAGGTGTAGGTGTTGCCAAAGGGCAACTCCACGGTGCCTTTGACGTCGTCGACGGCCACCACGAACTTGTTGTTGGTGGCATCCACCACGAAGTTGTTGTTCACGTTGATGGTCACGGGCGAGCCAGTGACCATGGCCTGGCCGGAAGGCACGCCCCGGATGGCCTCGGGTTTGGTGACCACTTCGGCGGACACGCTGAAACCCAACAAGGTGCCAGCATGGCCTTCTGAGGGAATGACACCGGCTGCGGTCAAGGTGGCTTGCTGGGCCTTGGTCAAATCGCTCCAGAACCGCACACCGCTGTCGCCTTGGGTGACGGCAATAGTGGGAGGCGGGGCTGAGCCGCTGACGATGATGTCTTCCACGTCGGTTTCGGTGGTGACGCTGGTGAAAGTCACGCTGCTGCCTGCTACCGCAGCAGAAGTCCAGCCTGACAAAGCGCCCGAATAGGTGCCACCGGTGATGCCACCTTTGGTGCTGGCGTTGTTGGCCAAGCTGGCAAACGCAGCCGCCACGGCTGCGCCAGACAGGTTGCTGGTGGCGGTGAAGGTCAAACCGCCGACGGTCAAGCTTTGGCCGGTGGCCATGGGATTGAAAGTCAGGTTGGCTTTTTCGGTCACCTTGGTGGCCGTGGTGTCCACATAGGTTTGGGGCACTTCGAGCTTGATGGTTGAGCTGTCACCCGTGGTGCCCGATGCGATGGCGAAGGTTTGTTTGACGCTGTCGAACTCGACCTTCAAGCCAAAGCGCTGTTGCGATGCGGGGCGGATGAAGTTGCCATTGGCGCCCACATAGCTGCCGTAGCCGCCGGTGGTGTCCAAGGTGGTGGCCGCCGTGCTCAAACCCAAAACCTCGTTGTTGTTGGTGGTGGCGCGAATGGCAATGGTTTTTTGCGCGCTCTCAGCGGTGCCCAATTGCTTGAATTTGAAACCGCGAGAGGCTTCGTCGTAGCTGACGGTGATGGCATCAATGGCTGTTTTGGCCGCAGTCGTCGGTGACTTCGTGAGGTTGAAAGCGGCATTGGCTGCATTGGCCGTCACCACCTGCTCGTCCACTTCTTTTTGCAAAGCAGCGACCACTTGTTCGGTGGTGAGCTCTTCCAATTTTTGGCCCACCGGATAAAGCGAGGTTTTGCTCAAATCCAGCGACAACTCGTTTTGTGCCGTGCCTTGGTCGTTCACGCCGAACATCAGCACAACGGGCTCTGAGGAGGAGGCGTTGGTCAGGTTCCAATAGCGCTGATCGCCAAATTGTTTGTTCAACTCATTGGTCAATTTGGTGGCAATTTGTGCACCCGTGAGACTTTGGCCTTCTAAGGAGCTCATGTCCAAGTCCAATGCGTTGGAGCCATCAACCGAAACCCGCATGAACTTGGTCAAGCTGGCTTTGTCCTTGGCCGACAAACCGTTGAAGTCGTGGGGGTCATCGGCCGTTTTGAAATAACTGCCCACTTTGGCGCCACTGACCGCTGCTGGCACCGAGTCGCGCACATCGGTCAATTGGTTGAGCGAGAACATTTTGGTTTTGGCGTTGACCAGCAAATCGCTGACTTCGCTTTCCGGCTTGATTTCGCCGTATTTGTTCACATACTGCTTTTCGCCCAGCTTGTCGGTCGACTGCTGCAGCGAGGCATTCACCAAGCTGTCACCAATGTAGACAAAGGTCTGCCATTTGTTGGTGGGCTGGCTGGCCGATGCGTTTTGGGTTTTGACGTAATACACCGTGGCCAGGTAGCCGTTGCCACCCTTGTCGTACACCGTGAGGGCCGTGCTTTTGTTGTAGGTGTTGGGGTCATTGCGGTTGAAGTCGGTGTTGATCACCTTGGCGTCGGCTGGGAAGTTCAAGCCCAGTTGCACCAGCGAGGTTTCGCGCGCTTGGCCGGTGGTTTTTTGCGGGATGCTCAACACGTTTTGGTCGTTCAAGTTGGCCTTGCCCGAGCTGTCGACCGATGCCGCCATGAGCCGTTGTCCGGCCGAATTGACCACGTTGTATTGGTCGTTCATCATGAACGCGCCGTTGCGGGTGTAAATATCTTGAAAGCCGTCGGCCGATTTGAGCGGGAAAAAGCCGTCACCGGTGATGGCCAAGTCCAAGGTGTTGGAGGAAAAGCTCACGTTGCCCTGGCTGAACTCTTGGGTCACGCGCTTGAGCGAAACACCCTGACCCACGGTTGAAGACGCTTTTTGCAAGGGCGATGTGGCAAAAATATCGCCGAAGTCGGTGCGTGAGCGCTTGAAGCCGATGGTGCCCGCGTTGGCAATGTTGTTGGCGGTCACGCCCAACTGTGCGGTGGCGGCATTCAAACCGGTGAGTGCGGTAAAAAAGGACATGGTGTGGTTTCTCCGAAATGTCTGGGAATGTCTTCAGGGTTTCAATAGCCGACGCGCTTGACGTCCACCAAGTTGATGGTTTTGCCGCCAGCGACTTGGAGCAGCCAGGTGTTGTCGGCGGTGCCAGCGTTGCTCACGCCGGTGACCACCGACATGGTGTTGACGCTGACCGGGCCGGTTTTGCCCATGCTGGTGGCTTTGGCGGCAAAGCGGTATTTGCCATCGGGCAAAGGGTTGCCCGCGTTGTCGGTGCCGTCCCAGCTGACCAGTGCGTCACCTGCGGTCTGCGGCCCAAAGCCCAAGGTGCGCACCACGCGGCCCATGTCGTCTTGCACATCGAGTTGCATGCCATCGGCACCCAGCGGTAAATTGATCATGGCCTCCATCGATTGGCCATTGGCGTTGACCGCCCAACCATCGGGCACGGCCACTTTGCGACCGATCAATGCGGCCCCCGACATCATGCGGTCGGCTTGCATGTTGGACACCATGGTGTCCATGCTGGTCTTCATGGCGGTGGTGGCCTCTAGCTGTGAGAACTGCGCCAACTGGGCCACAAAGGCTTCGTTCTTCACCGGGTCCAGTGGGTTTTGGTTTTTCAACTGGGTGGTGAACAGGGTCAAAAACTGCTGCTGGCCCATTTGCTCTTTGACCGGCGTGGCTTTTTGCTTGGCTTGGTAATCGGAGTAGCTCACGATGCCATTGGGCAGCGCGGCGGCGGAGGTGGTGGCCATGGGGTGTTCTTTCAGGTGAATCAGGCTTTGGTGATGTCAATCGTGCGCGACATCAATTGCCGGGCGGTGTTGATCACTTCCACGTTGTTTTGGTAGGAGCGCGAAGCAGCCATCATTTCGACCATCTCTTGCATTTCATTCACGTTGGACATATAGACAAAACCGCTTTTGTCGGCCATGGGGTGGCTGGGGTCGTACATGCTGCGAATGGGGGTGGGGTCGTCGACGATTTGATCGACCTTCACGCCGCCTTGGTTAGGGAAGGCGCGGTTGGTCAACTCTTCGCTGATCAAGGCCTTGAACACCGGGCGCTTGGCACGGAAGGCATCGGCATCGCTGCCGGCCATGGTGGTGGCGTTGGCCAAGTTGGACGCGGTGGTGTTGAGCCGAATGGTTTGCGCATTCAGGGCGGTACCGGCAATGCCAAAAACGCTGTCAAGGCTTCTCATGGTTCATCACTCCCCTTTGAGGGCTTTGCGGATAGAGCCAATGCGGTTTTCCAGAAACTGCAAGGTGGCCTGGTAGTCGGAAGCAGCCTTACCGTATTGGGCTTGCTCCACATTGATCTCGACGGTGTTGCCGTCAAACGAGCTGTTGAAGGGCACCCGAAAGCGCATGCCGTTGTCGGGCGCTTCGGCCAAGGCGCTGTAATGTTTGTCGTGGGTGGCGTTCAAATATTCTTTGCCCGCTTCTTTGAGCATGGCTTTGAAGTCCAGGTCTTCAGCTTTGAAGTTGGGGGTGTCGGCGTTGGCAATGTTGCGTGCCAATACCTCCATGCGCTGGCTCCTGACTTGCAGGGCCTTTTCATGGATACCAAACGCGTTTGAAAACAGATTCATCGCCGTTCCTTTTGCCAACACATCACCGCTTTTGCGGTCCCGGCCCTCAAGTCTGAGAACCTCGTGTCGATACTTGCAAAAGTTGTGCCATAGGTTTTTGACACTTCTGAACTTGAATTTGGGCTGCCAAGCGGCAAGCCCTCACCGTTTTGGCGCTCAAGCGGCAAGGCTTTGCCGCTTCGGGCGCTCAACGGATTTCGTTGTTCCCCTGGTATGCGCTGACGCGGATCGCCTGAGCCCGCGCGGCGGCGGGTGATTGACCGTTTTCGTTGCGCAAGCCCAAACGATCGATGGCGTTTTGATGCAAGCCTTGCAAGATGGAGGCCCGGGTGATGGGTGCCTTGGTGTCGCGGTTGACATGCAAATAAGAGGCCTGGGGGCCCGCAATGTTCAAGTTGACGTCGGGCCGGGTTTCGTTGCGCGCTGCGGGCGTGAGCACGGTGAGGTAGAGATCGTCCAAGCCGGCAGGGCCAAAGTTTTTCAAACCCGTGTCGTCAAAGTATTTGCCCACCATATCTAACTGTTGCAGCACGCTGTGGCTCAGGATGGCGCGTGGGTTTTGGCCAAAGCCTGCGCTGGCGGCACCGCGATCGGGCCCATCGCAAAACTGAATGATGCCGTGGCAGCGGTTGTTGGTGGAGCGCGGGTTCATGCCGTCGCTTTCCATCAAGGTCAGGCGCGCAAAGTCGTCGGGCTTGAACCTGTGCTCTTTGGACATTTGCAAAATCTTGTCCATCACGGCTTGTTTTTCGTGCGGCGGAATAAAGCCTTTGCTGACCGCCCGCTCCAGGGTTTTGTCCAAAACGGGGTGGGCATTGACATGGCCACGGGCTTCGAGCTGCACTTGGGCAGTGGCCGCCACGCCGGTTTGGGCTGGGTTGGGGTTGGCAGGTTTGGGCAAGGCCAAGTTGGCCTGGGTGTCTGCGGCGGGCCCGTTCAAGGCCTGCTGCAGCGCTGCCAGGTTGATGCGCTGGCCGGGGTAGATCAGGTTGGCATTGGCCAAGTTGTTGCTGCGCGCCACCTCTTGGGCCAAGCGCATGGATTCCGATTGCCCGACATTTTTGCCAGCGGCGGCCATGAACTGCCGCACGATGCCGCTCAAGGTGTCGCCGGACTGCACCGACACGCTGGCCGTTTGCGGACCGAGGATGCTTGTCGAATTCCCGGCAATGCCATTTTGTTGCGCCTGGGTCAGGGCGCGCTGAAAGTCCACCCCACCACCCGACGCTCTGGCCTGGGCACGCAGCTGCGTTTGTAAATGATTTAGATTGATGTGCGAAGTTTTAACGAGTGCTTTGGGATCAATCACAGGGTTCATGGTGCGCTCGGTCAAGGTTGAGGGTGGCTGGCATTTAAATTGCTTGGGAGTGTTTTGTCTTCAACGATTTGTCAAAACTTCAAC
>CAXNFO010000017.1:0-14619 GCA_964201395.1 Limnohabitans sp. | reverse complement strand
ATACGCCCTGCGCTGTGGGGCGAGGATGAAAAAGCCCGTTCGCGGGCTTTTTTTATGGGAAAATCAATTGCATAGCGCGGCCTTCTACCGCGCTTGTTTTGTTTCTTAGACAGATCTTCACCGAGTTGCCCATGCCCCAAGTTACCCTGCCCGATGGCTCCACGCGCAATTTTGATTCGCCCCTGACAGTGGCCGATGTGGCAGCCTCCATTGGCGCAGGATTGGCCAAGGCGGCCTTGGCCGGAAAAGTGGATGGTCAATTGGTCGACATCAGCCATTTGATTCAATGTGACTCGCGTTTGGCCATCATCACTGCCAAAGATGCCGATGGTTTGGAGGTTATTCGGCATTCGACGGCCCACTTGCTGGCTTATGCGGTCAAAGACCTCTTCTCCGAAGCGCAGGTCACCATTGGTCCGGTGATCGAAAACGGTTTTTATTACGATTTTTCCTACCACCGGCCATTTACCCCGGATGACTTGGTCGCGATCGAAAAGAAAATGACAGCCTTGGCCAATCTCGATGAGGCCATTGTTCGCCGCGTTTTGCCACGCGACGAGGCCATTGCCCACTTCACATCTTTGGGGGAGCACTACAAGGCGGAAATCATTTCCAGCATCCCTGCCCAAGAAGATGTGAGCTTGTATCGCGAAGGTGCCTTTGAGGATTTGTGCCGCGGACCCCATGTGCCCAGCACGGGCAAGTTAAAGCACTTTAAGTTGATGAAGGTGGCGGGCGCTTATTGGCGTGGCGATCACCGCAACGAAATGTTGCAGCGCATTTATGGCACGGCCTGGGCCAGCAAAGACGACCTTCAGCAATACCTCACCATGCTGGAAGAGGCCGAAAAGCGAGACCATAGAAAACTGGGCCGCGAACTTGATTTCTTCCACATCGATGAGCACTCACCGGGAACTGTTTTTTGGCATCCCAAGGGCTGGATTTTGTGGCAAGAGGTGGAGCAATACATGCGCCGCGTCTATCGCGACAACGGCTACCTTGAAGTGAAGGGTCCGCAGATCCTGGATCAGCACCTGTGGGAGAAAACAGGTCACTGGGACAAGTACCGTGAAAACATGTTTGTGACCGAATCGGAAAAGCGCGACTATGCCTTGAAGCCGATGAACTGCCCGGGGCACATTTTGATTTTCAAACAGGGCATTAAAAGTTACCGTGACTTGCCTTTGCGTTTTGGTGAGTTCGGCCAATGCCACCGCAATGAACCCACCGGAGGCTTGCACGGGATCATGCGTGTGCGTGCCTTTACCCAAGATGACGGGCACATTTTTTGTACCGAAGCACAAATTCAGCCTGAGGTGATGGCCTTCACCACTTTGCTGCAAAAGGTCTACAAAGATTTTGGCTTCACCAAAATTCTTTATCGTTTGTCGACCCGGCCTGAGAAGCGCATTGGCAGCGACGAAAGCTGGGACCGTGCGGAGCATGCGCTGGCCGAAGGCTTAAAAGCTTCAGGGTGTGATTTTGAGTACCTGCCAGGCGAGGGTGCTTTTTATGGCCCGAAAATCGAATACACCCTCAAAGATGCACTCGGACGAGAGTGGCAATGCGGAACGATTCAAGTCGACCCGAACATGCCCGAGCGTTTGGATGCGGAGTTTGTGGCCGAGGACGGCGGTCGTCACAGACCCATCATGTTGCATCGAGCGATCGTGGGAAGCCTTGAGCGATTCATTGGCATTTTGATAGAAGAGCATGCGGGTGCATTGCCTGTTTGGCTCGCGCCAATTCAAGTCAGTGTGCTCAATATCACCGATGGCCAGGCCGATTACGTCGAAAGTGTCGTTAAAAGATTGAAAAATCAAGGCTTTAGGGTGGACTCGGATCTGCGAAACGAGAAAATTACCTATAAAATACGTGAGCATTCAATGCAAAAGCTGCCCTACATATTGGTCGTTGGCGACAAAGAGAAAGCAGCAGGTGCCGTTGCAGTGCGCGCCCGAGGTAATAAAGACCTCGGAGTGATGTCCTTGGAAGCATTTGAACAAATCATCTCCAATGACATTGCCCTCAAAAGCTGATTTCTTTGAAATAGCGACTGGGTGTGTTGCACTTGGCGGTTGTGTGCCGTTTGTTTGATCAAACGGTTTTTAATAAAGGACAAGAACCATCGCTACTGAATTCAGAGATCGCCGCCATCGCGAAGAGCGCAAGCACCGGTTGAACCGGGAAATCATGGCACCCGAAGTCCGCTTGAGTGGGCCCGACAACGAACCCCTGGGGATTGTGAGTCTGATGGAGGCCTTGCGCATGGCGGGAGACCTTGACGTTGACTTGGTCGAAATTGCTTCTACTGCGGTACCACCGGTCTGTCGTTTGATGGATTACGGCAAGTTCAAGTACCAAGAGCAAAAGAAGGCCGCTGAAGCCAAGTCCAAGCAAAAGATCATCGAAGTCAAAGAGATCAAATTCAGGCCGGGCACCGATGACGGTGACTACAACATCAAGTTGCGCAACATCAAGCGTTTTTTGGCTGAAGGCGATAAGTGCAAGATCACATTGCGATTCAGGGGCAGAGAAATCACGCACCAAGAAATCGGAATGGCCTTGCTGCAAAGAATTCGGGAGGAATTGGCGGACCTGATTGTGGTCGAGCAATTCCCCAAATTGGAAGGCCGGCAAATGATCATGATGATCGCGCCCGGCAAGAAAAAAGTGGGCGGCGCTGCCAAGCCCACGGCTGAAACCGCTGCGGTGGCCTCAGCGTAAAACTGACAGGGGCGGTTGGTTACCGACCCTGACAGCGCACCCCTGACCCTGGTTGGGGGTACACAAGTGGCTCGGGGCCATCAAGTTTGCTAAGGTTGCAAACGCCTCACGAGCACAATGAGAAAAGGAGCATTCCAATGCCCAAAATGAAAACCAAAAGCAGCGCGAAGAAGCGCTTTCGCGTTCGTCCGGGTGGCACTGTCAAACGTGGACAAGCCTTCAAACGTCACATCTTGACCAAGAAGACCACCAAAAACAAGCGCCACTTGCGTGGCTCGGTCGCAGTCCATGAGACCAATATGGGTCACATGGCTCAAATGTTGCCCTTTGCTGGGCTGTGATCAGACGAACAAGGAGAATTTCAAATGCCTCGCGTTAAACGTGGAGTGACGGCACGTGCCCGTCACAAAAAAGTACTCGCTCAAGCCAAAGGTTTCCGTGGTCGCCGCGGCAATGTGTTCCGCATTGCCAAAGAAGCGGTGATGAAAGCTGGGCAATATGCCTATCGCGACCGCAGAACCAAAAAGCGTGTGTTCCGACAGTTGTGGATTGCCCGTATCAATGCGGCAGCCCGTGAACTGGGCATGACCTACAGCCAGTTTGCCAATGGCCTGAAGAAAGCGGCCATCGAGATCGACCGCAAGATGTTGGCCGATTTGGCGGTGCATGACAAAGCTGCCTTTGGGCACATTGTTGAGCAAGTCAAAGCCAAGCTCGCTGCTTGATGTCACCCACCCGGTTGCGCCTGGTATTCAGGTGCGCCGGGTTTTTTATTGTCTTGGGCCATATAGGCTCCATCTGATTCAAACTCGCTTGCCTTGCAATGAATGATCTGAATGCTTTGGTAATGGCTGCGCAAACGGCTTTTGAGGGGTGTCACACCCAAGCCGATTTGGAGAACGCCAAGGCCCAATTTTTGGGCAAAACCGGGCGTGTCACTGAGTTGATGAAGGGCCTGGCCTCGCTGCCCACTGAAGAAAAGAAGCTTCAAGGGGCTGCCATCAACCAAGCCAAACAGGCGGTGGAAATGTCCTTGACCCAGCGCAGACAGGCGCTGGCAGATGAAGAGCTGTCCAGCCAACTCAAAGCGCAGGCCTTGGATGTGGGTTTGCCGGGGCGTTTGCGCCCAACGGGTGGCTTGCACCCAGTCAGTTTGACCTTGGAGCGCATCGAGCAAATTTTTGACTCCATGGGCTTTGAAGTGGCGCAGGGGCCAGAAATAGAGACCGATTGGTACAACTTCACTGCACTCAATACGCCAGAAGATCACCCAGCGCGCTCCATGCACGACACCTTTTATGTGGAAGGTGGTTACTTGTTGCGCACCCACACCAGTCCGATGCAAATCCGCCATGCGGTCAGCCACGTCAAGCGCCACCAGGCCTTGCTGGATGCGGGACAGGTCATGCCGGAAATTCGCGTGATTGCCCCAGGGCGCACTTACCGCGTGGACAGCGATGCAACCCATTCCCCCATGTTTCACCAGTGTGAGGGTTTGTGGATTGGAGAGAACATCAGCTTCAAAGACCTGAAGGTGGTCTTCACCGATTTCTGCCGAACCTTTTTTGAGTCTTCTGATTTGGTACTCCGGTTCCGTCCCAGCTTTTTCCCCTTCACCGAGCCCAGCGCGGAAATTGACATTCAGTTTCCCAGCGGGCCTTTGGCAGGGCGCTGGCTTGAAGTGGCCGGCTCCGGACAAGTGCACCCCCAAGTGATCAGAAACATGGGCTTGGACCCAGAGCATCACATGGGCTTTGCCTTTGGCATGGGACCTGACAGGTTGACCATGCTTCGCTATGGGGTCAATGATTTGCGCCTGTTCTTCGATGGCGACATTCGTTTCTTAAGTCAATTTCGCTAAAGCAAGCTCCACCTATGCAATTCCCTGAGTCTTGGTTGCGCGAATTTTGCAACCCACCGTTGAGCTCTCAAGCCCTGGCCGACACCCTCACCATGGCGGGTTTAGAGGTTGAGGACATGCGACCGGTTGCACCGCCCTTTAGCGGGGTGGTGGTCGGTCAAATTTTGAATGCCATCCCTCACCCCAATGCAGACCGATTGCGCATTTGCGATGTGGATGTGGGTCTGGGTCAAACCCTATCGATTGTTTGTGGTGCGCCCAATGCGCGTGCGGGGATCAAGGTGCCGTGTGCCATGGTCGGTGCTTTACTGCCGCCTGCTGAGGACGGTCAGCCGTTTGCCATCAAGCTGGGCAAAATCAGAGGCACAGAGAGTCAGGGGATGTTGTGCTCGTCCAAAGAGCTGAAACTCAATGACGACCATGGCGGTTTGCTGGAGCTGTCTGCAAGCGCCGAATTGGGCCAAGACATCCGCCAACACCTGAAATTGGACGATGTGCTGTTCACTCTGAAGTTGACGCCGAATCTGGCCCATTGTTTGGGCATACATGGGGTGGCGCGCGAGTTGTCTGCATTGACTGGTTCGCCACTGTTACAACCCCAATACCCCACTGTGCCGTGTACCTCGGATCAGGTGCTGTCGGTACAAATTGCGGCACCTGACTTGTGTGGTCGCTTTTCCGGCCGTGTGGTTCGAAACGTCAATCCATTGGCGCCAACGCCTGGCTGGATGGTTGACCGATTGGCCCGCTGCGGACAGCGCAGTGTGGGTGCCTTGGTCGATATTTCCAACTATGTGATGTTTGAGCTGGGCCGACCCACCCACATTTTTGATTTGGACAAAATCAAAGGTGGTCTGCAGGTCCGCTGGGGGCGCAAAGGCGAAACCTTGAAGCTGCTCAACGGGCAAACCGTTGAAGTGGATTCGGATGTGGGCGTCATTGCGGATGATCACCAGGTTGAATCACTGGCTGGCATCATGGGGGGCGACGCCACCGCAGTCGGTGACGCAACCCAGCACATCTATATTGAAGCCGCATTTTGGTGGCCCAAGTCTGTGGCGGGTCGCTCGCGCCGCTTCAACTTTTCCACCGATGCCGGTCACCGATTTGAACGTGGCGTGGATCCATCCTTGACGGTGGAGCACATCGAGCGCATCACCCAGTTGGTCTTGGACATTTGTGGGACATCTGACACGCAGTGTGGGCCGATTGATGATCTGCAACCCAATATGCCACGCCCACAGCCGGTTCAATTGCGGGTTGCGCGTGCGGCCAAGGTGTTGGGCATGGCACTCCATGAAGACCAATGCATGAAAACACTGATGTCTTTGGGCTTGCCTTGCGCAATGTCCAACGGGGTCATCACTGTCGTGCCCCCGAGTCATCGGTTTGACTTGCAAATTGAAGAGGACTTGATCGAAGAGGTGGCGCGCATGATTGGTTTTGACCAATTGCCAACCACGCCACCGCAAGCGCCCATTTCGGCTAAACGCCGCAGCGAAACAAAACGCAGTGCCCACAGCATACGCCGCAGTTTGGCCAGCTTGGGTTATCAAGAAACCATTAATTTCAGCTTTGTATCGGCCCAATGGGAGTCGGAGCTGATGGCCAATCCGGATCCGGTGAAGTTGGTCAACCCGATTGCCAGCAACATGGGGGTGATGCGTTCTTCGCTCATTGGCTCGTTGCTTCAGGTGGTTAAGTTCAATCTGGACAGGCGTGCCGAGCGGGTGCGTGTTTTCGAAATTGGCAGGGTGTTTTGCAAGAATGCGCAAACCACCAACAGCGACATCACTGTGCAGGGCTTTGACCAACCCATTCATGTTGCCGCCATTGCTGTCGGACCCATGATGCCGCTTCAATGGTCTGCGCCTGACAGTGAGGTGGATTTTTATGACCTCAAGGCAGACCTTCAAGCGCTTCTTTCGCCATTGGAAGCGGAGTTTCATGCGGCCGAGCATCCGGCCTTTCATCCGGGGCGTTGTGCTGCTGTTCATTTGCATGGGCAAAGGATCGGTCATATGGGTGAGTTGCACCCCAAGCATCGGCAGTCATGGGGTTTGGCGCAGGCGCCTTTGCTTTTCGAGTTGGCTTTGGACCCGGTCTTGGCCGTCAACATACCGATGTTCAAGCCGGTGTCTAAATTTCCTGTGGTGCAAAGAGATTTGGCGGTTGTGGTCGATCAAGGTGTGACCCACCACCAATTGATGCATGCCGTTTTTGCGGCACCCAGCCAAGGTTTGCTCAGGGATGCGGTTTTGTTTGACATTTACCATCCAGAGCAAGCCGTGGCCAACTTGGCGGCCCATGAAAAGAGCTTGGCCATTCGCTTGACGTTGAGCAGCGAAGAGTCAACATTGACGGATGAGAGAATTCAGATGGTGGTGGATGCGGTGCTGTCTTCTTTGACCTCTGCGCTGCAAGCGCGGCTGCGGTAATTCAGGAGTATTTACATGGAAATTTCAGTCGATAGCCTTGAAATGCCAGCCTTGACCAAAGCCCAACTTGCAGACATGTTGTATCAGCAAATTGGTTTGAATAAGCGCGAATCCAAAGATATGATTGAGGCCTTTTTTGACCTCATCACCCAAAGCCTGGTGGATGGCAACGATGTGAAAATTTCTGGCTTTGGAAACTTTCAAATTCGCACCAAATCTGCAAGACCCGGCCGCAATCCCCGCACGGGAGAGGTGATTCCGATCGCGGCGCGAAGAGTGGTCACTTTCCACGCCAGTCATAAATTGAAAGACCTCATTCAGAGTGAAAACCCGGGGCAAGTCGGGTAAATTTTCATAATCTTTTATTTTTTACAGCCTTTTTTGCGCTGTCCCACTTATCTTTTCGACGCGATTGGGGTACCCTAGCTTCTTACCTCGCTTGTTCATGGAAACCCTTCTACCCGCCATACCTGCCAAACGCTATTTCACCATTGGTGAGGTCAGCGAGTTGTGTGCTGTCAAACCCCATGTGTTGAGGTATTGGGAGCAGGAGTTCACCCAGCTGCGGCCCATGAAACGTCGTGGCAACCGGCGCTATTACCAGCACCACGAAGTCTTGATGATCCGCCGAATCCGCGGTTTGTTGTACGAGCAAGGTTTCACCATCAGCGGAGCGCGCAATCGTCTGCAAGAGATTGGTCACGAATTCAAATTTGATGAACCCACTGAAGACCTCCAGGTGCAAACGTCGCCCGCCAGCGTGATGGCCACGGCGCCCCACTCTGAAGGCTGGGGCATGGCGGTCAGCGCGCCAGAGTTAACGGGTTCTAAGCGGTTGTTCCTGCTGCGCCTGGAATTGTTTGAAATTCGCGAGTTGCTCAGTGAAGCCCACGCATAAGCCCGTTATAATCTTTATCTTCGGCGTGTAGCGCAGCCTGGTAGCGCACTTGCATGGGGTGCAAGGGGTCGCGAGTTCGAATCCCGCCACGCCGACCAACGACACAAGGGTTAGCAGAGTTTTTCTGCTGACCCTTTTTTATTGGCTCAATTGGCATTGAGCTGGTCAACATAACGCTGCAAGCTGTCGCCGGGTAAGACGCCTCTTTCAATCAAACACTGTATGCAGCGCGCGCTTAAATCATGGCTTTGATAGACGTGGTGCATGATCAGACTCAATTGCTTGAGTTGCTCATCGCTCATGCCAGATGGATGGACAAAATTTTTGACGTAAACCACATCAGCTTCCAGCAACTGATGGACGCTTTGTTGGGCTGTGCCGTGAAATTCCAAAGGGGCGATCGGCCAGCGTTTGATGTCCGCAAAGCCGTGGGGCACAAAACCCAGATCTCGTAAAAAAACGTCTACTTGGCCGAAAGTGGGCTGGTTTTCATACAAGGCGATGAAGCTGATTTCGGTCTGAATGGCAACGGCATTTTTTAAATGATGAATGGCGCCTTGAAACACAGCCATCTCAGCACCTTGGACATCAATTTTGAGCAAATCAAATGGACGCACTTCATGGATATCGTCTAGCTTGTGGGTGAACACGGGTATTTGCGCCACCACTTTTGCGTTGGCTTGAAACTGTGGAAAAACGGCCAGCGCCGCTGCACTGGGCTGTAACAAGCTGGTCCATCCAGAATACTGACAGATGTTCAGGGTGGCCTGGCCGCCTGAGCCCAAGGCATGGGGAAGATAGGTTTCGAGTGGACCTTTTCGATCGTTCAGTGCAGCCAATGCTTGTTCTTGGGGTTCAAAGCCCGTCACGGTGCACAGGCCTTGGGAGAGCATTTGTTGATAAGGGGGTACCCCATCTATTGGGTTGGCGCCCACATCGACCACGTGGGTCAAACGGGCAGGACTCAGCAGGCTCAGGAGCTCGTCAGACATTCCATCAACCGTTCGCTCATGATCTCAGGGCGGCCTTTGAACAGGACCTTGACCTTTTCTGGGCTTGAGAGTCGGTTGCGCAGCCAAGCCCTTTCAGTGTGATTGGCGGCCAAGCGCAGGGTTGCCAAGATGTATTCCTCATTGCTGCAGGCAATCAGCCAATCGGGCATCCCCAGCCTGCGAAACAAACCTTCATCGATGTGCTCATGAACCTCTGGGCCTGATTTGCACACCCCAACCAAACCTGCGCTGACCGTGTCAATGATGCCATTGGTATTGCCGAAGGGAAATGGATTGATGAACATGTCACAAGCGCCAATCACTTGCATGTAGGGGGCGTAGGCTTGGTGGGGGTAAACCGTCACATGCTCGCCCAAATATTGCGAGATGACTTTTTGCACATGCGGGAAAGTCAGCCCCTGGGCTTGCCCAATTAAAAAATGGAAATGCAAGGGAACGCTTGAACGTTGGATGATCTCTGCGCAGGTTTGCAAAAATTGGGGGTTGAGTTTCATGGTGGTCGCACACATGGCCACTTGAACCACGTCGGCACTGGCTCGGGGTGCTCGCATCACATGAAGCCCAGTGGCTGAGGCAGAGGGGCGATAAGGCATCCCATCGGCTGGTAGTTTGAGCAGTTTTTCGCTGAAGCAAGCCTCATCGCCCACGTAGTCTTCTTCAACCACCACATAGTCAATGACATCCGAATGCGAGGTGGCGGGGTGGCCCAGCCCCATCACCTGAAGTGGTGCCATGCGCAAATTGGCCAGCCACATGGTCAAGGGAAACATGCCTACGCTGGGCATGTAAAGAATACTGGCTTTGCGCTTTTGCGCTTCGTTTTGAATCAGTTTGAGCTGGTCCAGCATGCTGGCTTCGCGCGGAATGACCACCAACTCATGAAAAACCAGCCGGGTTTGGGCGTCGGTGCAGTTGTCATAAGCCAAGGCAACCAAGTGAAATTTTTCGCGCGCGGCCTCCAGGGTCAATGAGTGCGTGCGATAAATGGAGTGGGCGCTGGTAAACCACTCCAAAACCACCATCATGACCGGCTTTGTTTTTTGGCTGGTGTCCCATTTCACCTTTGGGGTGATATTTTTCAGCCCGTGCTGTCCAAGCTTGCGCCGAATCAAGGCATTGATGGGTTTTTTGATGTCATGTTTGTCGGCTCGATCTGCATAACTGCAATGCATGTACAGGTCGTGCAAAACGCCCAACGGCAATTGTTCGATGTCTTCAATTTTGTCCAGATATTGGCTCAGCCATGGCAGGATTTGTTCGCGTTTGGCATGGGCCGCTTGAGAGCCCAAAAATCGGGGGGAGAGCAGAACCAAGCACAAACCAGCAGCCAGGACTTGATTGGCTGCCCACAAGGCATCCAAGTCCAATGGAACCTCAGACTCGGGTGAGTACAGCAGGCAAAACTTCAGCAGATCATCGGCGCCGATTTGCAGTTGGTGCAAATCGGACTTTTTATCGCCTTCGCTCAAGTTCAATGCGCGCATCACATGATCGGCATTGCGAAAAGGTGTGGCCGCAAACAAGCTGGCCAACCACCGATGGTGCGATAGCAGTATGGGCTGCCATAAGGGATCAAAAAACAATTCCGGGTCCGACAGCAAACAAGAAGCCGCCGCTGCCACTCGGTTCAAGACATGCAAATCCATGTCTTTTTGGGCCACAGATTGCAGAGGTTGCGCCTTGAATTGGGCGCCAACTTGTCCGTAGTTGGCGTCTAAATCTTGCAGCAAGGCCAGCAACTCGCGCACGCCCATTTCACGGTTTCTACCGTAGGCCAAGGACTCAAATTTTTCCAGAGAAAACGCCATTTTTTTCAGCCGATACATCAGTGACCATGAGGTCACCCATTATCAGTCCTGAAACGCCGATTTCTCGTCGCTGTGGCGTGGCTGGTGTGGCAAAGAGGGATCAGGTGATCACTTTTTTCACCCTGGCTGGTGACATCGGCAAATGGCGCAAACGTTTTCCGCTGAGTTGAAAGATGGCATTGGAAATCGCGGGGGCTACAGCCAACACGCCCACTTCTCCCATTCCAGTGGG
Organism: Limnohabitans sp.; assembly: GCA_964201395.1. Taxonomy (GTDB): domain Bacteria; phylum Pseudomonadota; class Gammaproteobacteria; order Burkholderiales; family Burkholderiaceae_C; genus Limnohabitans. The sequence goes on along the minus strand of CAXNFO010000017.1, from coordinate 3,642 downwards.
GGGAGCCTTGGACGGAATGATCTGTGAATGTATTTCTGGCATGTCTGCCATGCGCAGCACAGGGTAATCATTGAAGTTGGACTGCACCACAGAACCATTTCGAATGGTCAGTTCTTCGAGCAAAGCCAAGGACAGTCCGTAGACCACAGCCCCTTCGAGTTGAGCCAACACATTAACGGGTTGAATGGGCAAGCCGGTATCAACGGCTACCCAATAGTGGTGCACTTGAATTTTGCCGGTTTTGCGATTGAGCGACACCTCTGCCACCCCAGCAGAGAGGGTGCCGTGGTAGTCCGCGAAAGCGATCCCCAGGCCACGGTCTTTGCGTTTGCGGTTCCAGTCTGACATTTCGGCAACCGTTCGAATCACCGCATTGGCCCTTGAGTCCGATTGGGTCAGTTCAAGTCGCATGGCCAAAGGGTTGATGCGGCGCTCAAATGCAATCTCATCCAGGAAGGATTCAATGACAAATTTGTTGTAGCCAGCACCAATGCCACGCAGGGGTGCAACCCGAGTGCCACGCATTTCTCGCACACCCTCTGCCAACGTGTGGGGAATGGCGTAATGGGGTAAATCGGAGCCGTTCCAACCGACGTAATCTTTGCCGCCGGTGGCTTGGAAGCGGGCGGGTGCGGCAACAGCATCGACATTTTCTGCCACCAAACGGTGACGCCAGCCGATCAGTTGACCCTTGTCATCCAGGCCTGCTTTCATCACATGGTGGGTCAGGGGCCTGGGGCGGGCAGCAGCCATGTCATCCTCTCGAGAGAGGACGAGTTTCACGGGCAATTTGGTGATGTTGGACAACACCACGGACTGGGCAATGATGTCTGGGGCGATGCGCCGGCCGAAGCCGCCACCCAACATCTGCTGATGGACCTTGATTTTGTCTGGTGTGGTTTTCAATATGCCAGAGGCAACCACCGTGGCCAAGAAAGAGAACTGCGTTCCGGTCCATATTTCGGCCGATTGGCCATCAGCTGCCACTTTGGCCAAACAATTCATCGGCTCCATTTGGGCGTGATAAGCGTGTTCGGACCAATAGGTGGCTTCGATGGTTTTGGCGGCTTGTCCCAGGGCGGCGCTGGCGTCACCGCGTTTGTACGCATCCATCGCCTTGGCATTGGGGTCCTGACCTTGTTTGGCATAGTCCGCCTTGGATTTTTCAGAATCAAAGCCGACAGCTGCGGCAGCGCCCGAGGTGTTCCAGGTGACTTTGGCTTTGAGCAAGGCGCGGGCCACTCGCGTGGATTCTCCCGTTTTGCCAATCACAGCCACGCCAAAGGGAACCGTCAGAACCCTTAGGACGCCAGGAACCGCCATGACTTCTTCAGTGTTCACGTTTTCAGCTTTGGCGCCCTCCATGGGCGACTCCAAAACCGAGGCGTGAACCATGCCCTCAACCCTGACATCGATGCCAAACTGTGCGGTGCCATCGACCTTGGATTGAACATCAATGCGACCGATGTGGTTGCGGCCAATGAGGGTGAACTGCTCCGGTTTTTTCAAGTCGTCGTCAGTGATCTTCGGCAGTTCAGCAGGCACGGTGGCAAATTTGGCCACATCGCCGTAACTGATGCGTTGATTGCTTTTGGCATGCACGACGGTGCTGTTTTGGGTGCTCAACTCGCTGATCGGCACGCCCCATTTGGCCGCGACAGCGTCCATCAAGACCCGCCGGGCTTGGGCACCGGCAACCCGCAGGGGTTTGAAATAACCTGGCACCGCCACACTGGCCAATGACGCCTGGCCGCCGTTGAGCAATGGGTGCGTATTGCCGTAAATTTTGGGATTGGGAGGGGCAATTTCTACTTTGACTTTTGACCAGTCGGCATCCAACTCCTCCGCCAATATCAGCGGCAGTGTGGTCAAGGTGCCTTGACCCATTTCAGCCGTGGGCGCAAGAATGGTGATGGTGTTGTCGGTGGCGATGTTGACCCATACGTTGATGGCCATTCGCGCATCGTTGGTTTGGGCTGATGTGCCCAAGGGCAGCATGGCGCTGCCCATCGCCAAGGAAAAACTCAGCCCTGAGCCAACGGCCAAAAATTGACGGCGGTTGATGTCTGAATGGTCAATGGAAGTGTGCTTGGACATGATCATGCTTCCTTGGCTGCGCGCTGAATCGCGCTCACGATGCGTTGATAGGTTCCGCAACGGCAAATATTGCCGTTCATGTGGGCCACGATTTGGGCGCGACTCGGGTTTTTATTCTTGGCCAGCAAAGCGGCCGCTTGCATGATCTGACCCGACTGGCAGTAACCGCATTGGGGCACTTGTTCGGCCACCCAAGCTTTTTGCAATTTATGGGTTCCCGTGGGCGATAAGCCTTCAATGGTTGTCACTTGTTTGCCCGCGACTTGGTTCACAGGCATGCTGCAGGATCGAACCGGCACATCGTTCACGTGCACGGTGCAAGCGCCACATTGGGCCACGCCACAACCATATTTGGTGCCTGTGAGTTGAAGGTCTTCCCGCAGAACCCACAGCAAAGGGGTGACGGGTGCCGCATCGGTCACAGCCGATTTGCCATTGACATTGAACGTGGTGGACATGCGCGTGTTCTCGAAAGTTGCAATATTGACAGTTTAAATAGACATGGGTCCCGCATTCATCAGCGGTTTCCCTAGAGATTGCGTGTATCGGTGTTGGCGCAGACAGACAGCTTCGGTTTAATTGAAGTTAAAGTGCAGCCAAGTTCATCAAAGTGGGTTCAACAATGCACATTGGCATGATTGGTTTGGGAAAGATGGGGGGCAATTTGGTGCGTCGTTTGCTCAAAAAGGGCCACAGCTGTGTGGTTTACGACGCGAATATGGCCAGCATCCAGCCGTTGGTGGGTTTGGGTGCTGTCGGCGCCCAAGGCTTGGCTGATTTGGTGCAACAACTGCCCCAACCCAGGGCCATATGGATGATGTTGCCCGCAGGTCAAATCACCGAAGACACGGTGCAGTCCTTGAAAAACTTGCTCCAGGCAGGGGACATTTTGATCGATGGCGGCAATGCGAACCACAAAGACGATGTGCGCCGTGCCCAGGAGTTATTGCCCTTGGGCATTCATTATTTGGATGTGGGCACCAGCGGCGGGGTTTGGGGTTTGGAGCGGGGCTATTGCTTGATGGTTGGTGGCGAGGTGGCTGCTTTCGAAAGGATGGCACCTGTTTTCCACGACTTGGCACCCGGCCAAGGGAAAATCACGCCCACACCCGGTCGGGAAGGCTTTGAATCCACAGCGCACTTGGGCTATTTGCACACGGGGCCCGTGGGTTCGGGGCATTTTGTGAAGATGATTCACAACGGCATCGAGTACGGAATGATGCAGGCCTTTGCAGAAGGGTTCGACATCCTCAAAGGCGCTGGGCAAAGCGCTGTGCCGGCAGAGCGTCGCTACGACTTCAACCTGGCCGATGTTGCAGAGGTGTGGCGAAGGGGCAGTGTGGTTTCTTCTTGGCTATTGGATTTGGCAGCGATTGCTTTGGCACGAGACCCCCAACTGGCTGAATTTTCTGGCCATGTGCAAGATTCAGGGGAGGGTCGCTGGACGGTCGAAGCCGCCATTGAAGAGGCCATTCCGGCCCATGTGCTGACCGCTGCTTTGAATGCCAGGTTCAGATCCCGGCAATCCCCCAGTTTTGCCGACCA